>NZ_JBHWIV010000001.1:0-23721 GCF_042731675.1 Kitasatospora sp. NPDC059827
TTGGTGGGTTGTTTTTTTTTTATACCACACCGTTTTGCTGGGTGTGTGGGGGGCTGGTTTTTTTTAAAAACCCCCCCCCCGGGCCCCCGGGGGGCCCCCCGTGGAGCGGAGTGCTCGACGGGGGCCACCGTGGGGTCGGTCCGGTACCAGGCGGCCCGGAAGAAGCCCTTGGCGGCGGCACAGCCGGCCTGCGACCGGATGTCCTTGTCGTTGTCCGTCATGGGCCGTTGGCGCAAGTGGTGGTGGCCGGGTGCGGGGGTGGGTGCCCCGATGGTCCTGGTCCCCGGTGGGCGGCCGCACCCCCGTGGCGGCCGCCCGTCCTGCTCGTCAGGGGAGGAACTTGACCTCCGGGAACGTCGGCGAGGGGCCGTCGAGGAGGGCGCTGCGGCGGTGGCGGAGGTGGGCGTCGAAGAAGGCGAGCGGGTAGGACTGCTGGATGCGGGTGGAGCGGTCGGCGGGGAGGGTGCCGACCATCTGCTGGATCTGCTCGACGGGGATGCCGAGCAGCGCGCCGAGTTGGGGCATCAGGACGGCCGCGTCCTCGTAGGAGTTGTGGCGGACGCCGTCGGCCTGGATGTTGAGGTGCCAGCCGCGCAGGTGGTTCCAGAAGGTGACGGCGTCCGGGTTCCGGTCGCGGCCGAACTCGGCGGTGATCATCATGAACGGCCGGTCCAGGTCGGTGACGGTGATCGCCGCCATCGGGCCGTCGATGGCTAGGCCGGCCCGGACGCGGCGGTCGGCCATGAGGACGGCGGCGGTGGCCGAACCCCCCTTGGACCAGCCGAACATGCCGACGTCGAGCGGGTCGGGCGCGCCGAGGAGGCCCTCGGGAAGTGCCTTCCCGTCGACGTCGGGGTTGCGTCCGGCGGCGAGTTCCTCGACGCAGTCCAGGACGAAGCGGGCGTCGGCGGCGCAGTCGTTCGGGCCGATCCTGGGGGCGCCCTCGATCCACGGGGTGAGCACCCGGCCGTCGGGGAACTCGGTGAACGCGTCCCAGGTGTGGTCGACGGTGACCACGATGTAGCCGTGGCTGGCGAGTTCCTGGACGATGACGGTGTTGACGGCCCGGTGGGCGTGGGCGCCGTGCGAGTAGACGACGACGGGCAGCCGGTGGCCGGCGCGGTGGCCCGGGCGGTGGACGGGTGCGCCCTGGCGGGCGGCGGTGAGCGGGGCGGCGCTGAGCGGGATCTTGTAGCCGGCGTCGTCCAGGAACGCCTTGAGGGCGCCGTCGCTCAGCCAGGGGGCGAGCGGGAGCTCCTCGGCCTTCCGGGCGGGGTACCAGACGCTGGCCATCAGCTCGCGGTACCGGCCGGGGCCGGCGAACGGGTCCGGCCGGGAGGTGTCGCGCAGGTGCAGGGCGACCGTGCCGATGCGGTGCGGGCCGGTGGGCGCGGGCAGGGTGATCCGGCCGGGCGTCGGGCTGCCCGGGGTCGGGGCGGGCGGGGTCGTGCTGCCCGGAGTGGTGGGGGCGTCGGCCCGGGCGGTGGAGGCCAGACCGAGCGGGGCGGCGGCGCCCAGGGCCAGCGCGGTGCCCAGCATGCGACGGCGGGTCAGTCCGGTGGGGCCGGTGAACGGCGTGGTGTCCATGCGGAGGACGCTGTCACGGGGCGCGGGGGAGCGGCATCAGCCCGTCGGTTGATCTCCGGGCAGGGCGCATTGGTCCACGGGTTTACATCCCCGGGCTGATGCGCGGGCGAGGCCGGAACGTGCCGGAGCCCGGGTGCACGGTGGGTCTCCGTGTGCCCGGGCTCCGGGGTGTCGATCAGCTCTTCCGCCGCGCGGGGAAGCTCAGTTGAGGACCACGACGTCGGTGCGCATCGGCAGGGAACTGCCCCAGGCGATGTCGATCTTGAAGGTCACGATCCCGTTGCCGGGGGCGATGCTCGACACCTGGAAGGCGGCGGCGCCCACGAAGCGGTTCCCGTTGGAGTCGATCTCGGAGGCGGTGATCACGACGGTGGAGTCGATCCCGATGACGTTCCAGGACAGCTGGAGGTTGAACGTCCCGTGCGAGGGGGTCCAGGTCCACCAGGCCCGGTTCACGGTACCGACGTTGCCGCCGATCGCCGCGAGGTCCTGGCCGTGGCCGGTGGGCTGCGAGTGGCCCGCGATCTGCGGGATCTCGGAGGCGGAGGATTCGACTGCGGTCATGGCGTCACTCCTTGCGCCGGGAGAGCCCCATGAGCTCTCCGGATGCTTCGAGTGTCGGTCAGTGTGCGGAGCTTCGACAATCACTCGTGAGAGTGAACTCCCATGGAATGTCGGCGAGTTGGTGTGCGCAGCGGTCAGGTTTCATTGGGAGGTGTCGACTCGTTGGGGCGGGCGGATTCCTTGGCGCTATCCGCCCGGGACGGTGCTCTGGTGCTCCTCGCCGGTGTCGAAGTACCGGTCCAGGTAGGCGTCCTCGTCCAGCCCGCTGTCCCGCAGCAACGAGAACACCTCGTCCCCGTCGCCCGGCCGCCCGTCGGTGGCCAGCCGGTACGACTGCGCGAAGTCGAGGCGGCGGACCCCGTTGTCGCTCGCGTAGCGGCGGGCCTCCTCCTCCGCCCGCGCGATCGCCTCCTCCGTGGACTCCGCCCGCCACAGCGTCAACCGCTCCTCGTAGCAGCGCCCCTCCGAGGCCTCCCACCGGAACACGCACCGCACCGCGTACCAGTCCTTCTTCGCCGCTGCCATGCCCTCTCCCTCCCCGATCTGCCGAACCCCGCCGCGGATGTGCGGGCCGGGTCACTTCTGTTTCTTGACGTCCTCGACGAAGCCCCGGATGCCGTCGATGGTCGCGACCCAGCCGAGGAGGGCGACGAGCGCCCGGCCGATGGCGAGGAGGGCGGAAGCGATGAATTCCATGACGTCCTTCAGCTGTGATGGTGCTGCTGGGTTCCGGCCGTGCCGGCGCCCGGTGAGGGTGAGCTTCGGGTGCCCGCCGAGCCGGAAGCCCAGCAGCGCGGTGTCGTTGTGGAGGTCCAGGTACCGACTGCCGGCCAGGAGCTCGATGGTGTGCAGCGGCGGGGACCAGGGGTCCAGGCCGATGAAGCGGGCGTGCACGTGGGTTTCCTTGTTCGGGTACGGCCCGGCGGCGGGGGTGCCGGCTTCCCCGGTCCCGGCCGCGGGCAGGGCCGCACCGGGGCGGGGATTCCCGCCCGGGCCGGTTGCGAACGGCTATGGCAGGAAGTCCAGCAGGGGTGAGTCCAGGAGACCCTCGAGGCGGGCCGCAGTCACCAGAGCGGCGAAGACGCACACCTCCTCGGACGCGACGGACACCTCCCACCGACCCCGCCGCATGGACGCGCATTCGGAGTTGCGGGTATCCGTGATCACCCGGTGTCCTGCGCGGTGTGCCGCGGTGATGACGTATTCCGGGGACGAGAATCGTACGAACCGTTCTTCCCGTCGGAACGATCGTTGGGCCAGCAGACGTCCCCGGCGCCCGCAGAGAACGGCGTCGAGTCCTGTCCTGGCCGTCGCTGACGCGGAGATTCCCGGTGTACCGAGGCCTGTGACGGCCAGGACCTCCCGGTCCTCGATCCGCAAGGACCAGTGCTCCGACAACCTTGCGAGGCCCTCCGTGCGTGGGTAGTCCGACGGGCCCCGGTAGATGTCGATGACGCCCACCGGTGAATCGATCTCCGCGTACTTCTTCAGTGTCTTCGCGTGGGAGAGCCACTGGTGCTTCGAGACGGAGAGGGAAAGCTTCACGAACGATACTCCACGGGGACGGGGCGGGGGTGGGGGTGGGACGAGGCCCCGCCGGGCCCGGTGGTCGTACCGGGCCCGACGGGGCGCATTCTCGTGCTCTCCACTGTGTACGAGAGGGTGTCAGGGATCTTTTCTACCGACGGAAGAAGCTGAACACCTTCTTGATGGGGGACATTCCGAACCTGAACCGGAAACCGCCCTGGAATGCTCCGCCGGTTGCGGACATCGTCGCGTACCCGCCGATTTCACGGTCGGTGGGCTTACGTCCGATGAGGCCGTCCGCCGCAACGTGCATGGGGGTTCCGGCCGCGACACCGGCGACCGCGCCTGCGATGATCATGCAGCCGATTCCGCCCGTTCCCGCGCAGAAGGCCACCGCACTCGCGCCGGCGACCGCGCCGACCCCGAAGTTGACCACGCGGTGGTAGACCCCGGGGTGGTTCCGGGCCCAGCCACGGGCGTTGCTGACCCCCCGCGACACCGTGCTGGTCACCTTGTCACGTGCCTTCACGATGGGGGTCATGACCTTGTTGAAGGTGCGGCCGAAGGCGCAGCCGCCACCCTTGCGGTACTTCAGGCAGAAGCGGCCGTCGAGATCGTGGCCGTTGACCGGGTCCCCGTAGACGTAGTCGTACGGGTTGGCGTTGCCGCCGAGGACCGGGTCGATGGACAGGAAGCGTCCGCTGGCCGGGTTGTAGAGGCGGACGCCCATCAGGACCAGGCCGTCCTGGGCCTCGGCGGAGCGCTGCTTGCCGCCGAGCCAGCCGTAGCGGGTGGCGGGCTGCCCGGCTGTCGGGTTGCCGTACTCGTCGGCGTCGAGGAGGACGGGCTTGGTGAGGGCGGTGTCGGTGGTGAGGACCACCGAGCCGAACAGGTTGGTGAGCTGGAGTCGGATGTCTCCCTTGTCGGTGACGGTGGAGGTGAGGTCGCCGTCGGTGCCGGGGACGTTGCGGGTCCAGGCGCCGGTGGCGGGGTCCTCGACGATCCAGCGCGGGCTGTCGCTGCCGCCGCCGTAGTGGTTGGTCTTGGCGGCGGTGGTGGACCAGCTGCCGTCGGCCTGCTTCTTGGCGATGGTGCTGCTGTTGAGGCGGGCAGCCGGGTCGAGGGTCCAGGTCTGCTTGGTGTCGGCGGTCTCCTGGGAGGCGACCAGGTCGTTGACCCGGTAGCTGATCGAGGTACCGGTCGGCGTCTTGACCGTGCGGCCGAAGGCGTCGTACTGGTAGCCGGGGTCGGTGATCCGGTCGGCGCTGTCGTAGGTGGAGGTGGTCGTGGTGGCGCCGGCAGTGGTGCAGCTGCCGTCGCCGGCCGGACCGGAGACGGCCTTGCCGGTGCGGTTGTAGTGGATGTCGTAGGTGTAGACGCGGGACGTGCAGCCGCTGCTGACGGTGTTCTGCTCGGCCTTGACCAGGCGGCCCAGGCGGTCGTAGCCGTAGCTCTTGCTGCCGGTGCCGGTGCTGTCCTTGACGACCTGGCCCTGGGTGGAGACCTCGTTGGTCTGCGCCCAGACGACCGCGCCGTCCGTGGCCCGGGTGTAGCTGCGGGCGACGGCCTTGCCGGAGGCGTTGAAGGAGTCCTTGCGGACGATGCCACCGGGGTAGGTCTGCTCGACGAGCTGACCGTCCGGGCCGTACTTGGCGGTGAACTCGCCGGCCTTGCTGTCGGTCACCGAGGTGAGCAGGCCGCGCGGTTCCTTGGCCCGGTCGTAGGTGAAGGAGAGCGAACCGGTGGGGTCGGTGACCTTGACCGGCTTGCCGAACTTGTCGTACTCGGTGGTGGTCGTCGCGGCGTCGCCGTCCGTGTAGGAGACCGTGCGGCCGAGGACGTCCTTGACGGTACTGATCGATTTGCCGTCCGCAGTGACCTTGACGGCCTCGCCGGTGGCGGGGTCGTAGGTGGTTTCGGACTTCGGCACGGCGGTGCCCTCGTCGCCGGTGGTCTCGGAGGAGACCGGCCGGTCGACGGCGTCGAACACCGTCACGGTCTTGCGGGTCTTGCCGGCGTTGGTCTCGATGACCTCCTCCGGCTTGCCCGTGCGCGAGTACCGGGTGATCTGCTTGACCGGAAGGGTGGTCGGCATCCGCGCGGAGTCCGCGCCGGTGACGGCAGCGCCCGGGGTGCTGGTGCACGCCAGGCCGGCCCACTCCGGGCGGTTGGCGCAGGCCGGGGCGGCCGGGTTGGCGCCCGCCGTGTAGTACGCGGTCCTCACGGTGCCGGCGTCCGCCGCGTCATTGCCCGGGACCCGGGTTTCGACGGTGCGGCCCTGGGCGTCGTAGCTCGTGGTGCGGGTGAGCTTGGCGCCGAGCGCGTCGGTGGTGACCGAGGTGGGCTTCCTCAGCGCCCAGCCGGAGGTGCCGCCGATCGGGGTGCCGTACCCGTTCTTGGTGACCCGCAGCTCCACGTCGTCGGCGTAGCCGTCGATGCGGGCGCCGTCGGTGGCGGTGGTGACCAGGTGGTAGGCCTGGCCGTCGGGCTTCCCTTCGTCGTAGGTGTTGGTGTTGTGGTCCCGGGCGATGACCGAGGTACCGGCCGGGAGGGTCGGGTTGACGGTGGTCTTGGTCAGCGTGACGGTGTCGACACCGGCGTGGAAGCGCTCGCCGCCGCTGGCGGCGTTGGTGTTGACCAGGGTGAGCTTGAGCTCGTGGTCGCCACGTGCGAGGTGCACCGACTGGCCGACGGTGAACGGGGCGATCGCGGCGGTCGCACTGTAGGTGTCGATCGGCTGGCCGACGTTCTGGCCGTTGATCGCCCACTGGACGACGCCGTGGTCGCTGTTCTTGGTGAGCTGGCCGGAGAGGACGTAGTCGCCCTCCTCGGGGACGTTGACCCGCATGCTGTCGAACGCGCCCGCCGCGGTGCCGCGGATGCCCAACTGGGCGCCGCCGGACCAGGTCAGGCCGCAGCAGTCGTTGTCGACCTGGACCTTGGTGTTGGTGCCGAGCTGCGGGAGCTTCTCGGCCTCCGCGGTCACGGCGACCGGGGCGGTCTGGCCGTTCACCTGCTCGGCGAGCGCGGCTCGGTACACCGGGCCGAGGGTGTCCGCCACGTCCAGGCCGTCGGCCGTGTAGACGGTGCGGGAGTCCAGCAGGCGGGCCCGCGAGGCGGAGTCCGTCGGCAGGTTCAGCTCGGCCGCGTACTTGTCGGCGTCCGGGTGGGTGCCGAGCGCGATGGAGCGGTTGGTGGCCTCCAGGGTGCGCACGGCGTGGCCGTAGCGGTCGTACTCCTTGGTGTCGATGTCACCGCCGGGGGTGACGGACGGGCTGGCCGTGTTGACCTCGTTGCCGGAGGCGTTGAGGTAGTGGACGCTGGCCGGCTTGTAGCCGTCCGGGCCGGGCTTGGCGGCCGTGGCCGTGTTGGTGCCCGGGTCGTCCTCGGGGTCGAAGACGGCGGTGGCGTCGGTGGGGGCGTCGGTCTGCGCCCACTTGGCCACGTCCGGGCCCGACAGGTCGTACGGACCGCCCGCGCCGCGGGTCAGCGGCACGTCGTAGACGACGGTGGTGGCGGTCTCGCCGGCGACCTGGTCCTTGGAGCCCTGCGCCAGAGCGGCGCGCCGCGCCTTGAGCAGTCGGCCCGGGTCCTGGTCGGCCGCGGCCTTGCCGTAGTCGAAGTTCCACGGCAGTTGACCGGTCGCAGCGGCGCGGGTGACCCGACCGGCGTCGTCGTAGCCGTAGGTGGTCTTCAACGGGCTGGCCAGGCGCGGGTCCCAGGCCTCGGCCAGGCGGCCGCGGTCGTCGTACGCGTAGTGGGCGACCTCGACGGCCTCCTGCTTGGAGGTGGCCGGGTTCCACGACCAGGCCTTCACGGCGCGCACCCGGTCCAGGTAGTCACCCGGGGTGGTCGCGGTGGCCGTGGTCACCTTGGCGTAGTCGTACTCCAGGACCTTGCAACCGCGTGGCAGCGGGTCCACCGTGCAGCCGTTGGTGTCGTCCACGCCCGGCTCGACCGCCGGGATGACGCGCTTGACCAGCGAGCGGCCGTCGGTGGTGTCGTACTGGAACCGGGTCGTCGAGCTGGCCTCCGGGCCGGTCTCGCTGACCACCTGGTAGATGTTCGAACCGGCCTGGCGGGCGAAGACGGTCTTGGAGCCGTCCAGCTCGGTCAGCTCGTAGGTGGTGCCGGCGGTCTGGACGTCCCAGACCTGGTTCGGGCCCGCCCAGCAGGCCCAGATCGTGCCGCCCTGGTAGGCGTCCAGGCACTTGCCCGAGTGACGGTTCACCACCGTGTTGTCGGGGCGGACCTCCCACTGCTGGTTGTCGCCGCCGTTGCAACCCCACAGCGCGAGCGGGGTGTTGTCGTTGAGCTGGCCCCACGGGTTGTCCAGGCAGTAGCCCAGCACCCGCAGGGTGAGGTCGTCGCCGCGGGTCCACTGCTGGTTGGTGCCACCGGTGCACGGGGCGGACTGCAGCCGCGCGCCGTTGCCGGCGGCGCCGTTCGGCACCTCCAGGCACTGGCCCGAGGTGGAGAGCACGACCGCGCCGGACTTGGCCGGGACGGCCTTCAGCGTCAGGGACTCGGCGCCGGGCTCCGGGAAGAACGTTCCGTCGTTGCCCTTGGCGAAGGTCAGCGAGCTGTCGTCGTTGCCCTTGATCTCGACCAGGTCGGACTGCGGGAAGGAGAGCGAGCGCAGCTCCGACCCGGTGCCCGCGTCGGGGCCGCCGGCCCACTGCGGGCCGAAGGGGGCGACGAGCTCCTTGAGCGACAGGTCGTCGAAGAAGACCTCCTTGCCGCTGCCGCCCGCGTTGCCGTTGTAGAGGCGGAACCAGGCCTCGGTGGCGTCGGCCGGGACGACCATGTCGACGGTCAGCTGCTGCCAGCCGTCGGTGAAGGACGCCTTCGGCGAGGCGGTCTCGCCGTAGCCGGCCGGGGTGCGGTAGACGCCGACCATCCGCAGGCCGCGGTTGGCCAGCGGGTTGTCCAGGCCGGTGGCACCGGGGACGTAGATCCAGCCGGTCAGCCGGTAGGTGCGGCCGGGCTTCATGCCCTGGCCCAGGGTGTACTCGGGGCCGAGCGCGGCGAAGGAGTCCCAGCCGGAGGCGGCCGGGGTGATCAGCAGCGAGTCGGTCGAGCTGTCGTGGCCGCGCGCCGTGGAGCGGGTGACCGTGGCCTGACCCGGGGTGAAGCCCGCGGTGTCGGTGCCGATCTGACGCTGGTTGACGCTGAGGCGCTCGCCCTGGGGCTGCCAGCCGCGCGCGAGGTCGCGCGAGGAGGCGGTACGGCTCACCGACATGCCGAACTCGCCGGCGTCGGTGGTGCTGGTGGTGTAGTCACCGGTGAGCAGGTTCACCGAACCCGGTCCCACCGCGGTGGTGGCCGCGCCGTCGGCGTTGCGGTCCACCGTCATGGTGTTCCAGACGGTGGTGTAGCCGTTGCCGGAGCCGTCCTCGGGGAACAGCACGGCCCGGACCTGGACGACGCCGCCGACCTGGCCGAGGGTGTCGAGCACGTTCCAGTTGGCGTGCGGGCCGAGGTCCGCGAGGCGCGGCTTGTCCTCGGTGACCGGGGTGTTGTCCGCCTTGGTGAGGTTGGTGCGCGGGACGTTGTACTCGGTGGCCCCGGGGCCGCGGCGGTACTGGTAGACGACCCGCTTGAACTGGGTCTGGGCGTCGACGGAGAGCTTGACGCGCTTGGCCGACTGGGTGCCGTTGACCGGCGAGCTGATGCCCGCCTGGCCGACCTGGAACACGTACGTCGCCGGCGGGGACAGGTTGCCCGCACGGTCCTTGGACTGCACGCTGAGCACGCGCCGGCCCTCGGTGGTCGGCGTGATCGACGTGGTCAGGGCGCCGGTGGCAGCGACGGTCACCGGGGTGCCGCCGTCCAGGGTGTAGACGTAGGCCGCGGTGTCGTCGGTGCCCGGGGCGGGCGAGAAGGTGAACGAACCCGCCTGGTTGGCGGTGCCGTGCCAGAGGCCGTCGGCCGGGTAGTCGGCCGAACTCACGAACGGCGTACCGGGCTTGACGGTGTCGACGACGAAGCTCGTGCCGACCCAGCCGGACATGGACCGCTCGTCCGCGACCCGTGCCCAGATCGCGTACGACGCGCCCTCGTCGAGCTTGGCGATGCCGAGGTCGGCCGGGGTGATCTGCGCGTAGGTGTTCGCCGGGACCTTGCGGTAGATGCCGGTCAGGTACGAACCGTTGCGCCACAGGTCGAAGTTGACCCCGACCTCGCCGCCGTCCGGATCGGCCGCGAGGACCTGGAACCGGGGCGTCGCCGAGTTGGTGTAGCGCGGGTTGCCCTGCTGCGAGGGCAGCACGTCGACCACGGAGGGCGTCGGCGGGACCGAGTTGTAGGTCACCGAGATGAACGGCGGCCAGTTGCCCTCGGCGGAACTGAACCGCTTCCAGGACAGGCTGCTGGACTCGTCGGCCGCCTTGAGGGCGAAGCCGTACTCGTTGTAGCCGTACCCGGAGAAGTACCGGATCATTTCGGTGACGTCGGCCTTGGCCCAGAAGTTGCCGGCGCCGTCGTAGCAGTCGTGGTTGTCACCGTCGCCCGCCACGTCGTACGTGTCGTTCGAGGTGGCCCACTTGCGCTCCATGGCCGGCTGGTTGCCCCAGCGGGTCCACCAGGCGGCGCCGGGGGCGTTCCAGACCTCCCACTGCTTCGGGGTGCAGGAAGCGGAGTGGTAGTTGGCGACGTTGAGGGTGGCGCCCAGGATCTGCTTGCCGTTGAACGAGCCGCCCGGGATGGTCAGGAAGGACCTGGCCACGACCTTGCCGTCGTAGCTGCCCAGCTTGAGGTCGGTCGACGCGGAGGCGTCGATGTTCTCGTTGGTCTGGACGTAGGTGTCGAAGGTCGTGCCGACGTCCACCACCGGGTCGATGGTGACCGGGAACGTGGTGTTCCGGTCCGCCAGGAAGGCGGCGTCCGGGGTGAACACCAGCTCGGTGTCGGCGCCCTGGCCGCGCAGCTGCATCGTCACCGCGCCGCGGTTCAGGTGCTCCTGGGAGGCCGGGTCGACGGTGGCGTCCCACATCACCGGGGCCGGGATGCGGACGACGGCCTTGCCGTTCGGCTTGTCGAGCAGCTGGATCGAACCGTCCTGCTGCGGGGCGACGGTGAGGCCGGTGGTGTCGAGCGGGATCGTCACGGTGCCGGTCTGGGCGACGGCGGCGCGGTCCTTGACGATCAGGAACTGCTCGAAGCCGGTCCGGGTGGCCTCCAGGACCAGGTCGACGCCGGGGCGGGCGTCGACGTAGGTGGCCTTGTTGCCGTCCAGCCTGGGCTTGGGCAGCTTGCCGAGCCAGCCGAACTTGACCTCCTGCTCACCGGTGCCGATCTTGACCAGCTCGCGCTCGGCGGGCTTGGCGTCGGCGGGCTGCGGGGCGGCCGGCTGAGGAGCCGCGGCCGGGGCCGCGGCGGCGCGGGCGCCGTTGCGGGAGGCCCGGGTCGGGTCGGCCGACGCGGAGGCGGACGGGGACGCCGACGGGGACGCCGAGGGCGAGGCCGAGGCACTCGCGGAGGGCGTCGGCGTGGGAGCCGTCGTGGGAGCCGTCGTGGGCGTCGCCGTGGACCCGGAGGTCGGCTGAGCGGTCGTCGGGGCCGTGGTCGGGGCCGTGGTCGGAACCGCCGTCGGTGCGGTCGTCGGAGTGGCTCCCGGCAGGCTGTCGCCCACCGTCACCCCGGCGTCGCCGCCCTCGAAGACGACCCCGCCCGGGTGGGCCTTCGGCGCCACCTTGCCGTCGGGCGTCTGCACCAGGGTGGTGTCGACGGGCACCCAGGCATCGCCGGACTTCATCCGGATCGGCCCGGTGGACCGGTCGGAGGTGAGGGTGCCGTCGGGGTTCGCCCACAGGGTGGTGAACTCGGTGCGGGCGCCGGTGACTTCGATCCGCCGCTTCTGGAGCCGGGCGGACAGCAGAGCGGACGCCTCGTCGGGCGCCTCGCTGGTGGGCTCGACCGGGGGTACGGCGGGAGTGGGCGCGGCGACCGCGGGGGTCGCCGTGATCGCGTCCACTGCGACACCGGCCTGCACCAGCAGACCGAGCGTCAGGATTGCGGCTATTCGCCGTGTCCTGCGCGTGGAGAAGGCCCCGTCCGTGGAACCGGACGAGGCCAGAGACCGTCGTGACATCAAGACTCTCTCAAGAGATTGCCATTGTTGGTAAAGGCTTCTTCGAAGCCGAACGACAATCTCTCATTCCCAGCTGACACCCAGTGACCAGCCAGGATGAAGATTCCGTAACGGATCACTCACGCAGGGTGCGGATTGATGACGGTTTGTCGATAAAGCGGTGGAATGTCTGGCGTGCCATCAGGCTCTCGGATGGGCCCCGGGGAATGTTGTTTTCCGGCACTTTTCCAGGACATTGCATTGCTGACGGGATATCTGACTACGCCGGCTCGTACGTGGTGCGCCGGACCAGGGCTCGGGCCTGGGCGCCGTCCATGGGGTGGGCGAAGAGGTAGCCCTGGCCCAGGGGGCAGCCCATGGCGGCGAGCAGGTCGCGTTGGTCGGGGTGTTCGATGCCCTCGGCGATGACCTGGACGCCGAGGGTGTCGGCGATCCGGGTGATGCCCTCGACCAGGGCGTACTGCTGGGCGGAGAGGCCGAGTCCGTCGATGAAGGACTTGTCGATCTTCAACAGGGAGATCGGGAACTCCCGCAGGTAGGACAGCGAGGAGTAGCCGGTGCCGAAGTCGTCGATGGCGAGACCGATGCCGAGATCGCCGAGGACGGCCATGTCGGCGCGCAGCCGGTCGTCGCGGCGCATCAGGACGGATTCGGTGAGTTCCAGGACGAGGGTGCGCGGGTCGATGCCGGAGGTGTCCAGGGCGTGCCGGACCACGTCGACGAAGCCGGCGTCGCGGAACTGGCGGGCGGAGACGTTGACGTTGACGCGCAGCGGGGGGCGGCCGGTGGCGGAGCGGGCGGCGGAGCTCGCGGAGTGCCAGGCGGCGGCCTCCTCGGCGGCGCGTTCGAGGACCCAGGCGCCGAGCGGGACGATCTGGCCGCTCTCCTCGGCGAGGGCGATGAACTCGTCGGGCAGCACCATGCCGCGCTGGTCGTGCGGCCAGCGGACGAGGGCCTCGAAGGCCACCAGGTCGCCCGTGCGCAGGTCGACGATCGGCTGGTAGTACAGCTGGAAGGCCGATTCGGCGATGGCGGAGTCCAGGTTCTCGTTCATCTCGTGCCGCTCCACCATCCCGGTCTGCAGGGCGGGCCGGTAGTGGCACCACTGGCGGCGGCCGGCCGCCTTCGCCGAGTAGAGCGCGAGGTCGGCGTGGGCCAGCAGCTCGGCGGAGTCCACGCTGTCCTCGGTGGTGGACACCCCGATGCTGGCGCTGACCCGGACGGCGCCGGCGCTGAGCTTGAACGGTTCGGTGAACACCGCGAGCACGCCGGCCGCGATGGTGTCCACGTCGCTCGGGCACGACGCGTCCTCGACCAGGACGGCGAACTCGTCGCCGCCGAGCCGGGCCGCGGTGTCGGAGCTGCGCAGCGCGGTGGAGACCCGCAGCGAGACGGCGACCAGCAGTTCGTCGCCGACCGCGTGGCCCTGGGTGTCGTTGACCACCTTGAAGTCGTCCAGGTCGATGAACAGCACCCCGGTGACGGCGCCGCTGCGCTCGCCGCGGGAGAGCGCGTGGCCGACCCGGTCCTGGAACAGCACCCGGTTGGCGAGGCCGGTCAGCGAGTCGTGGAAGGCCCGGTGGGTCAGCTCGCGCTCCATCTGGCGCTGCTCGGTGACGTCGCGCAGGGTGAGCACCAGGCCGCCGACGGTCGGGTCGTCGCGCAGGTCGGTGTAGCGGACCTCGGCCTCGATCGGGGTGCGGTCCTGGCGCAGCAGCCGCCAGTGCTCGCGCGGCTGGTCGCCGCGGGGCGGCTCGGCGGAGCCGCGCATCCGGGCCAGCGCGCCGCCGACCTCCCGGCTGTCCTCGGGCGGGACGAGGTCGGTCAGCCGGGTGCCGTTCAGGTCGGGGTGGCCCAGGACGCGCTCCGCGGAGGAGGAGGCGTAGCGGATCCCGTCGTCGGCGTCCAGGATCAGGATGACGTCGCTGGCGTTCTGCACCAGGGTGCGGAAGTACAGCTCGCTGTTGCGGCGGGTGACCTCCTGGCTCAGCACCACGCGCTCCACGGCCAGGGCGGCCTGGGCGGCGAGGATCTCCAGCGAGCCCCAGAGGCTGGTGAGTTCCTGCTCGGTGCCGGTGACGACCAGGGCGCCGATGAGCGGGTCGCCGGAGGGGCGTTCGGCCAGCATCAGCGGACTGACCAGGGCGGCGGGCATGCCGCCGAGGTGGGCGGGGAGGTCGTCGGAGCCGACGGGCAGCAGGCGGGTCTCGCGGTGGGCGGCGAGGCGGGCGAGGGCTTCGCCGTGGTCGTCGTGGTCCTCGTGGTCGCGCCGGTCGTCCCGGTTGCGCCGGTCGTCCCGGTCGTGCCCGGTGTTCGGCGAGGCGGCGTCCCGGCGGTCGTCCTTGTGGTTGCCGGCCCGGCGGACGTGCAGCACCCCCGATTCGGTGACCGCGAGCAGGGCGACGTGCCCCCGCTCGGCTGGCATCAGGGTCGCGGCGGCGGCCTGGACGGCGTCGGCGACCTCCGCCACGGTGACGGCGGCGGTCAGCCGCGCGCCCGCCTCGCGCAGCGTCCGCTCCCGGGCCACCGCCTCGCGGCGGGCGACCACCACCACGGCCAGCCGGGCCAGCACCAGCAGGTAGAGCAGGGCGGAGAAGGCGCCGATCACGCCCGCGTTGCTGGTGTTCCCGGCGAGGGACTCGATGATCAGCATGCCGGGCGCGATCAGCGAGGCGAGGGTCAGCAGGGTGAGCCGGCCGGCGGAGAGGTCCGGCTGCTGGGTGGGGACGGGCCTGGTCAGCTCGACCATCGAGGGGTGCAGGGCGGCCGCGCCCCAGGCGGTGTAGAAGGCGGCCCAGCCGAGTTCGACGCCGGTGCCGATCCGCCAGGTGCCGTGCAGCTGGATCAGCCCGTAGAGGATGTCGGAGGTGAGCAGGCCCAGGGCGCCGACGGTGAGCAGTTGCAGCGAGCGGGAGTTGCCGCCGCGCGGGGTCAACAGCCGTAGCAGCAGGGCGAGGACGACCACGTCGCCGAGCGGGTAGGCGATCGAGACGGCCTTCTGGATCCAGCTGAGGTCCGGGTTCCGGGCGTACGGGAGGATCAGGTAGATCCAGACCAGCAGGGCCAGGCCGAGGGTGATGATCAGGGCGTCCAGCAGGCCGGCGCGGTCCTGGCGGGCGGTGCGCCAGCGGATGAAGCCGACCAGGCCGACCGCGTAGAGCAGGAACTCGGCCAGGTAGAAGCCGTCGGCGACGGACGGGAACGGGTTGTTCAGGTGCAGGATGTCGAGCTGCAGGGCCTGGACCGCCTCGCCGGTGGTGAAGCTGAGGTTGGCCAGCGCCAGGACGTACCAGGACGTCGGGTGGCGGGGGCGGTTGAGCCGGACGCCGACCACCACGGCGGCGACGCCGCCGAGGCCCATGCCCGTCCACCAGATGATCCGCAGCCCGGGGTCGGCGAAGTAGATGCCGGTGAACAGCACCATCCAGAGCAGGTAACAGGCCATCAGGCGTTGTCGCCGGCGAGTCAACGAGGCTACCTCCTCCGCGACACCACCCCGCCGGTCGGGCGGGGGAGTTCGGGCGAGGGCGGGTCTTGCGGACGGCCCTCCGGGGCCGGTCGGCCCACGGGGGAGCGGCGTCCGGCGGGCTGTGCGACGGACGTTGTAGGAGTCCCCTGAGTGCGTATAGTCGGAAATGTCGCACCTCCCAGCATTCTGCCGCTTCAGCACGAGGTCAAGCCGGTGGACGACGCAGACGACAGCGCACGGGGCGTACGCGCGGACGTGAGGTCCGGGCGTCACGCCGTGGTACGGAACGACGACGGCCAGTACGCGCTCTGGCCAGGGGACTTGACCCTGCCCGACGGGTGGCGCCAGGTGTACGGGCCGGACGGGCGGGAGCAGTGCCGGGCCTGGGTGGAGCGCAACGGGTCGGCCGCGCCGCGGCGCGGCGCCCCCGGTGCCCGGGCCGGCTTCGTGGACACCGTGCACGGACTGTTCCGCACCCGGGCCGCGCACGACCCGTCGGCGGTCGCGGTGGTGAGCGAGGAGGGCACGCTGAGCTACCGCGCGCTGGACGCGCACAGTGACCGGCTGGCGGCCGAGCTGCGGGCCCGGGGGGTGGGGCCGGAGCAGGTGGTGCCGGTCTGCCTGGGGCGCGGGGTGGAGCTGGTGGTGGCCTGGCTGGGGGTGCTCAAGGCGGGCGGGGCCTTCCTGCCGCTGGACCCGGCGCACCCGCAGCGGCGGCTCGCGGGGCTGGTGGCGGACTCGGGGGCGCGGGTGGCGGTCACGGACGGGCACGGGTTCGACGGGGTGGAGCGGGTGGGGGTGGATGTCGGCGGTCCGGTACCGGCGGGGGCGGAGGGCGGTGCCACCGACGGTGCCACCCCCGACGACCTCGCCGCCCCCGACGACCCCGTCACCCCCGACGACCTCGCCTACCTGATCTACACCTCCGGCACCACCGGCCGGCCCAAGGGCGTCCCGGTCACCCACCGTTCACTGCTGTTCACCCTCGACCGGGTGGTCCGCGCCTACGGCCTCGCCCCCGGCGAGCGGGTGCTCCAGCTGGCCGCACTCGGCGCCGACACCGCGCTGGAGCAGGTGTTCTCGGCGCTGCTCGCGGGGGCGACGGTGGTGCTCGGCGGCCGCGACACCTGGGCGCCGACCGAACTGGTCCGCCGGCTGCCCGGGCTCGGCCTGGCGGTCGCCGACTTCACACCCGCGTACTGGCACCACGTGCTCGACCTGCTGCCGCCCGGCGGACCGGCCCCGGCCGGGCTGCGGCTGGTGGTGGTCGGCGGGGACGTGGTGCACGCCGACGACTGCCTGGCCTGCGCGGAGCGGCTGCCGGGCGTACGGCTGCTGAACGCGTACGGCGTGACGGAGGCGGCCGTCACCTCCCTGCACTGCGAACTCACCCCCGGACTGCTGGACTCCCCGGCCTCCCACGTGCCGATCGGCCGCCCGCTGCCGGGGGTGCGGGTGCACGTGCTGGACGGGCGGCTGCGCCCGGTACGGCCCGGTGAGCGGGGGGAGATCCACCTGGGCGGGCCGGGCCTGGCCCGCGGCTACTGGGGGCAGGCCGGGCTCACCGCCGAATCGTTCCTGCCCGACCCGTACGCGCCGCTGCCCGGCGAGCGGATGTACCGCACCGGCGACGCCGGGCGCTGGCGCGCCGACGGGCAGCTGGAACTCCTCGGGCGCTTCGACGACCAGGTGAAGGTGCGCGGCCACCGGGTCGACCCGGCCGAGATCGAGGCGGTGCTGGCCGGCCACCCGGCGGTGCGGCAGGCCCGGGTCGCGGCCGACGGCAGCGCGCCGGACGGCAGCCGCCTGCTCGTCGCGTACTACACGCTCGGCGACCGGGCGGAGCGGCCGGAGGGGCTGCGGGCGTTCCTCGCGGAGCGGCTGCCGGAGTACCTCGTCCCGGCGGAGTACGTCGCGCTGGAGGCCATGCCGCTCACGGCGGCGGGGAAGATCGACCGGCGCTCGCTGCCGCAGGCCCCGGTCCGGGCCGACGCGCCGGCCGGGTCCGCAGGCGAACCGGTCCCGGGCCGAGCGGTCCCGGGCCAACAGGCCCCGGGCCAACCGAGCGAGGGCCGACCGGGCGAGGGGGAGCCGAGCGCCGTCGAGGCCGCCGTCGGCCACCTCTGGGCGGAACTGCTCGGCGCCGAACTCGTCCGCCCCGACGACGACTTCTTCGCCCTCGGCGGCACCTCGCTGCTCGCCATGGAGATGCTCGCCCGGGCCCGGATGATGTTCGGCCTGGACGTCGGCCACGTCCGCACCCTCACCCGGGCGCTGCTGCGCTCGCCCGTGCTGCGCGACTTCACCGCCGCCCTCCAGGCCGCCCGCAGCGGCACCGCCCCGGGCGAGGCCGCCGTCGACTGGCAGGCCGAGGCCCGGCTCACCCACCCCGTCGGCCAGTCCTGGAGCCCCGCGCCCTCCCGGGCCGAACCCGCCGAGATCCTGCTCACCGGAGCGACCGGCTTCTGCGGCGCCCACCTGCTGCACGAACTGCTCACCACCACCGGGGCGCGGATCCACTGCCTGGTCCGCGCGCCGGACCAGGAACACGCCTTGGAACGGCTACGCGCCACCCAGCAGCGGTTCCTGCGGCACGACCTGGCGGACGCCCGGGTGGTTCCGCTGGTCGGCGACCTGGCCGCCGAGCGACTCGGCCTGACGGAGCATCAGTTCGACTGGCTGGCCCGCCACCTGGACGCGGTGTACCACCTCGGCGGGCTGGTCAACTTCCTCTACCCGTACCACCAGCTGCGCGCGCCCAACGTCGACGGCACCCGGGAGGTGGTCCGGCTCGCCGGACACAGCCGGGGCGTGCCCGTGCACTACCTCTCCACCCTCGCCGTGCTGGCCGGGTTCGGCGCGGCCGGCGTCCGCGAAGTCACCGAGCGCACGCCGCTGGCCCACCCCGAACGGCTCGGCGTCGGCTACGTGGAGAGCAAGTGGGTCGCCGAACAGCTGCTGCACAACGCGGCCGCGAGCGGACTGCCGGTCACCGTGCTGCGCACCAACGACGTCACCGGGGACCTCGCCACCGGGGTGATGAACACCGGCACCGAACTCTGCGCGCTGATCAAGTACTTCGCCGACAGCGGCAGTTGCCCGGACGTCCGGCTGCCGCTGGACTTCGTACCGGCCGACCGCTTCGCCCGGGCGGTCGCCCACATCGCCGCGCACGCGCCCGCCGACGGAGAGGTCTACCACCTCACCTCGCCGAACCCGGCCGGGCTCCCCGAACTCGCCGACCGGCTCCGGGCGCGCGGCCACCGGATCGCCGAACTCCCGTACCGGCACTGGGTGCAACGGCTGGTCCGGTTCGCCGCCGGGCACCCGACCCACCCGATCACGCCGTTCGTGCCGCTGTTCGTCGACCGGGCTCCGGGCTCCCGGCTGTCCATCAGCGAGCTGTACTTCCAACCGGTGTTCCCCCGCTTCGACCGGCTCAACACGGAAGCGGCCCTGGACGGCAGCGGCATCGAACTGCCGGACGTGGACGCCGGGTTGCTGGACCTCTACCTGGCGCGGCTGACCGACGAGGGATTCCTGTGACCCGGACGGTGCCGGACTTCGACGCCCTCGACCTCCACCGCGCGCCGACGGAGGGGCCGGTGGCCTTCGGCGGGGTGCTCGGGCCGCAGTCGCTGCTGTCGGCCTACCGGCGCGGACTGTTCCCGCTGCCCGCCGCCGACGACTACGCGGCCGCCTACAACGAGGCGCTGCACGGGGACGCCGTCGAGGCCGGTGAGGTGGCCCTGCTGCCCGGCGGGGCGGACCCGTACGCGCTGGCGTGGTGGTCGCCCGACCCGCGGCCGGTGCTGCGGCCCGGCGCCGTCCGGCTGCCCCGCCGGCTCGCCCGGCGGCTGCGTGCCGTGGGAGGCGCGGGTGGTGCGGACAGTGAGGGCGGCGGTGCGGGCGGTGTCCCGGAGTGGTGGACGACCGCGGACCGGGCCTTCGAGGCGGTCCTCGCGGCCTGTGCCGAGGGGCGCCAACCCGCCTGGCTCACCGAGGAGTTACGGTCCGTACTGGTCGAGCTGCACCGGCTCGGGGCGGCGCACAGCGTCGAGGTGTGGGAGGGCGAGGAGCTGATCGGCGGGGTCTTCGGGGTGGCCGTCGGGGCGGCGCTCAGTCTGGACTCGATGTTCCACCGCCGCCCGGACGCCGCCCGGATCGCCGTCGCCGACCTCGGGGCCCGGTTCGGCGCCGCGGGCGGGCGGCTGCTCGACGCCCAGTGGGACGGGCCGTACGTGCGCAGCCTCGGGGCCGAGCCGACCGGGCGCTCCCGCTATCTCGGGGAGCTCGCAGGGGCGGTCGGGGGCCTCGCGGCGGGTACACTGCCGGACGGTCGACTGCCTGTCGCGCGGCTGGTCTGACCTGCGGTTTCAGGGTGCCGGGGGATTCCGTTGGCCTGTCTTCGACAAACTTATTCCTCGTCAGTAACATGACGCCGCGTGTTCAAACCCTCGATAGGCCGGGCCGCGCCCGCAGCCCTGCTCACCCTCATCCTCGCCGGAACGGCCGCGTGCGGGCCCACCGGCTCCGGCAGCACCCCGCAGGCCGCCGTCGAACCGGCCGCCGCCACCAGCACCGCCGACACCGGCGCCACCACCCCCGGGGGCGGCCCGGCGGGCGGCGCCCCCGGCTCCGGCGCGCCCCGCGCCCGGGCCGGTGCCGCCTCCGCCCGTCCGACGCCGACCACCGCTGCCGGCTCCGGTACCGGCAACGTCACGGTGGCGCCGGCCGGCGACCAGCAGGCCGCCATCGGCACCCCGGGCAAGGACGGCGGCGCGGTCACGGCCGCGACCAAGGCCCTCCAGCTCACCGCGTACGACCCGGGGAAGGGCACGGCCGTGCTCACCGCCGGTGGCGCGAGTGCGGCCCCGAGCGCCTCGCAGAGCGCCGTGCCGAGCACCGCGCCGAGTGCCGTACCGACCCCTGCGCCGACCACGAGCGCGACCCCGTCGGGCACCTCCACCGCCGCCACCGCCGCCACCGCCGCGGCCGCCGCCGCCGTGCAGCCCGGCCAGCTGCTCGCCAGCCCGCCCACCGCCGCCGCCCCGCAGGGCGCCCTGGTCGCCGTCACCGGCGCCACCCCGGGTGCGGGCAACACCGTCAACCTCACCACCCGGCCCGCCACCCTCACCGAACTGCTCGGTGGCACCGAGGCGGACGGCCAGGTGCCGATCGACGTGCACGGCATCCAGGTGACCCCGCTGGTCAAGGACCTCAAGGCCACCGCCGGCATCGACGGCAACGGCGTGAAGGCCGACGCCTCCGGCACCCTGGGGATCGACGTCAAGGCCCCCGTCCCGCTGCCCGAGGGCGCGAGCCTGGACGCCTCCGGCTCCCTCCAGCTGCACCCGGCCGTCCACTTCGCCTACCACGGCGCGCAGGCCACCAGCCCGCGCACCGCCTCGATCGGCTTCGACCTGGGCGCCCAGGCGCACTGGAAGGTCACCGGCGACGTCGCCCGCAACACCGGCGCGGCCCCGATCCGGGTCCCCTTCGCCAAGCTGCAGGCCAGTCCGGTGCTGACCGTCGCGGGCCTGCCCGTCGTGGTCAACCTCGGCCTCACCTGCTACCTGGAGGTCAGTGCCGACGGCCAGGTCCACCTGGAGACCGAGCAGGACGCCACCGGCACCTGGGCCGTGCGCGCCGACTACACCGGCGGCAAGGGCTGGACCCCGGTCACCAGCGCCGACACCAAGGTGTCCCCGGTGCACGTCCGCCTCAACGGCAAGGCGTCCGTCCGCGCCGCCCTCGGCGTCGAGGCCAGCGTCGGCCTCTACGACACCGTCGGTGTCCAGGCCGGTGTCGCCCCCTACCTCAGCGCCAAGGCCGACGGCTCCCTCGCCGTCGACCTGCCCGGCAAGGGGCCCGAGGTGAAGGGAAGTTGGGCCCTGGTCGGCGGCGTCGACCTGAACGGCGCGCTGACCGCCCACCTCAAGATCTTCGGCACCCCGCTCTTCGAGAAGAGCCTGCCCTTCCCGCCGTTCCACAAGGAGTGGCCCCTGCTGACCGGCTCGGCCACCCTCCCGGCCCCGAGGCCCAGCAGTAGCTGAGCCCGCCCGGAAACACGCTGAGGAGTGGGAAGTCGGCGGGTCCGACGTCCCACTCCTCCTGCACATGGGTACCGATGCCGGTACGTCAGTCCTCGACGGCCTGGTAGACCGTCGTCCAGAAGTCGTGGATCAGCCGCGCCGAGTGCGGTACGGACATCCCGACCTGGGTGAGGAGGAGACCGACGACCCCGTTCTCCGGGTCGGCGTACGTCGAGGTGCCGCTACCGCCGTCCCAGCCGAACTGGCCGACCGGCGCGTAGTCGCCGCGGTAGCTGCGCACCGCCATCCCGAAGCCCCAACCGCCGTGCTGCCCCTGGCCGTACGACAGGTGGACGTTGTCGCGGGCCAGTGCGGTCCGGGCGGCGGTCTGCTCGGGGGAGAGGCGGTTGGTGGTCATCAGCTCGACCGCCGGACGGGACAGGACCCGCTCGCTCCCGTGCTTCCCGTGGTTCAGCAGCATCCGGAAGTAGGTGTGGTAGTCGTCGACGGTGGAGGCCAGGCCGCCACCGCCGCCCGGGAACGCCGGAGGACTGCTCCAGCGTCCGCCCACGGGCTCGTCCCAGACGGTGAACTCCCCGCTCCGCGGGTCGGGGGCGTAGAGCGGGGGCAGCCGGTCGAGCTTGTCGGCGGGCACGTGGAACCCGGTGTCCGACATGCCCAGCGGGTCGAGGACGCGTTCGCGCAGGACCTCCTCGAACGGACGCCCCGTGACCCGGGCGACGAGCACACCGAGCAGGTCGCTGGCGATGTGGTACTGCCAGCTCTCGCCGGGCTGGTGCATCAGCGGGAGCGTGCCGAGGCGGCGCAGCCACTCGTCGGGCTCGGGCATCGGCACCGGCAGATCGGGCGTGAGCCCCTGCTCGAAGACCGCGTTCATGATCGGCGTGCCCAGCGCGGTCAGATCCATGCCGAGCCCGAAGGTGCTGGTCAGCACGTCGCGCACGGTGATCGGCCGCTTGGCCGCGACCGTGTCGTCCAGCGGGCCGTCGAGCCGCTTGAGCACCCGCCGGTCGGCGAGCTCCGGCAGCCACTGCTCCACCAGGTCGTCCAGCCGCAGTTCACAGGTGTCGAGCAGGGCCACCGCGGCCGCCACCGAGACCGGCTTGGACGTCGAGGCCATCCGGAAGACCGTGTCCCGGCGCATCGGGGCGCCCCCGCCGTGCTCCATTGTCCCGAGCGCTTCGACGTGCGCCTCCCCGCCCCGGCTCACGAGGGCGACGACCCCCGGGATCCGTCCGGAGTCCACGTGGCGCGCCAGCACGTCGCGCACCCGGCGCAGTCCCGCTTCCGAGAAGCCGCTGTTGCTCCTGGCCATGACCATGGTGGATCTCCCCCTGCATGAGCGTTCGGTGATTGCTGAACGATGTCGAAGCTACATTGCGTTCAGAGAATCGTCAACGATGCAGAGGTGGTAAGAATGCTTGCAAATACTCGTTGATGAGGTCTTCCATTGCAATGGTTGTGGCGCTGAATGCAATGGATGATGAGAGTAGGCATTGCAATGGGATGGCGGTGAACGCATACTGCGGAGCGGAACCGCGCGGAGTGCGCGGAGTGCGCGGAGTGCGCGGAGTGTGCGGACGGACGGGAAGGAGCGGCGGCCGATGCCCGGAGGCAGGCTCACCGACGAGGAGCGCCGGACCATCGCCGAGGGGCTGGCCGAAGGCCTCGGCTACGGCGGGATCGGGCGACGGCTCGGGCGCCCGGCCTCGACCGTCCTGCGGGAGGTCACCCGCAACGGCGGTCCCGAGGACTACCGGGCCGACCGGGCGCAGGAGTCCACCCGGGACCGCGCGCGCCGCCGGAGGCCGGAGCGTCCGCCGGAGCCGGCGGCGCCCGACGACGGTGACGGGCGCGACCCCCGGCAGCTCCGGGAGTTCGAGGAGTTCTTCACCGCGCTGCTCGAACGGCAGGGGCTGCCCAGGATGGCGGCCCGCGTGCTGGCCTGCCTGTGCGTCGCCGACTCCGGTGCCGCCACCGCCGCGGAACTGGTCGGTCGCCTCCGGGTCAGCCCGGCCTCCGTGTCCTCCGCCGTCAACTTCCTCGAACAGCAGGGGATGGTCCGGCGCGAGCGCACGCCGGGCGAACGCCGCGAGCGCTACGTCATGGGCGACGACATCTGGCTCCGCTCCGCCCTCGCCGCGCTGCGGATGAACGAGGAACTGATCGCGGCGACGCGGCGCGGGGCGGAGGTCCTCGGGCCGAACACTGCGGCGGGTGCCCGCTTCGACGCCTCCGCGGAGTTCCTGCTGCTGATGAGCGAGGCCCTGCGCCTGGTGCTGGACCGCTGGCACGGGCGACGGGGGGAGGAGCGGGAGGCACGGGAGGCACGGGAGGAGTGGGAAGTCGGCGGGTCCGACTTACCACACCCGTGATACACAATCGATCCGGGGGACCTCCCCCAGTAGGATATAAAAAAAAAACAC
>NZ_JBHWIV010000001.1:23731-49608 GCF_042731675.1 Kitasatospora sp. NPDC059827
GCTCCTTTTTTTTATACGCGCCTGGGGGGGGGGGGGGGCCGCGGGGGGGGGGGGGGGGGGGGGGGGGCCGGGGGGGCCGGGGTGGGGGGGGGGGGGGGGGGGCCCCCCCCCCCACTCCGGTGATCCTCAGTCGAGCGGGAGGACGTCCACGGCTTGCAGCCCCTTGGGGCCCTGCACCACCTGGTACTCGACCCGCTCGCCCTCGGTCAGGCTCCGGTAGCCGACCCCGATGATGGACGAGTAGTGGACGAAGGCGTCCGGGCCGGGGACGTCCGGCGTGATGAAGCCGTACCCCTTCTCGGCGTTGAACCACTTCACGGTGCCGAAGTTGACCAGGGCGCGCTGGCTCCGGGCGGACGGCGCGGCCGCCGCCCATCCCGGGGCGGCGGCCGTCAGCAGGGTGCCGAGGGCGAGCAGGGGAACGCACACCAGGGCTGCCGTGCGGGCACGAGGGGTGGGACGGGTCATCGCAGGTCTCCTGTCGGGGTCCGAGGGTCCGGGGAGCCGAGGCCGGGTCCGACCGGCTCCGCGGCCATGGTCGGGCGCGCTGCGGTCCGCTGCCCGGCGGCTGTGCGCCGAGTAGCCGTACGTACGGTCAGATCCAGTGCCGGTTCCGGGCGGCCAGCGCGGCCTGGAAGCGGTTCGGGGCGTCCAGGCGGCGCATCAGTGCGGCGACGTGGCCGCGGTAGGTCCGCAGCGACATGTCCAGGGCGCGGGCGCCGGCCTCGTCCTTGTCGACCCGGGCCATGGTCCGCAGCACCTCCCGCTCGACCCCGCTCGGCAGCCGCTCCCCGATGCCGCAGGACTGCGACCAGCGGCGCTCGAACAGGGCCAACAGGTGGGACAGCAGGCCCGGTTGGCGGATGACCAGGGCGCCCCGGGTGATGTCCTGCGGGTCGGTGGCCACCAGGGCGGTGCGGCGGTCGAAGACCACCATCCGTTCCAGCGGCGCGGCGGTGCCGCGGACCTCGGCGCCCTGTTCGGCCAGTTCGGTGGCGAAGCGGCTGATCCGGTGGCTGTCGAGGGCGCTGGCGTGCAGGATGGTCCGCATCCGCAGGCCGCGCCGCAGGTACTTGAGGTCGGAGGCCCGGACGGCGTCGAGGGCGGCGGAGATGATCGGCCCCGGGTGGGTGGTGAGCCGTTCCTCGCGGGCGAAGAAGGACAACTCGTCGACGCAGGCGATCACTTGGTCGATGCCCTCGACGTACCGGAGCTCGCCGCTCGGCCCCTGCCGCCCCGCCCGCTGGTCTTCCAGCAGGCCGTCCACCAGGTGGCGAGCGGAGACGACCCGCCGGATCTCGTCCTGGAGCCCGTCGAGCCGGCGCCGGGCCAGCCGTTCGACGGCGGCCCGCGGGTCGACGCCGTCGAAGGCGGGCCGGTCGTGCACGGCGGTCGCCAGGCCGAGCTCGCGGAGCCCGGTGACGGCGGCCCGGGCGGCGCCGTGGTCGAGTCCGCAGGCGAGGGCGATCGCGGCGATTCCGATGCCGGGGGAGCGCAGGAGCAGCCGGTAGACCGACTCCTCCCGGGCGCTGACGCCCAGTACTGCCAATGCGTTGCCTTCCACGCGGGTGCCCTCGGGTTGTCGAAGCGGAGAGGCAGCGGCCCGGGTCGGGCCGCCGCCGGACAGTGATCGTCCAACGGCGGCCCGGGCCTCCCCAGGGACCTCCGCCCCGAACGGGCGGGACCAAGGGCCCCGGGTGTGCAGGAAGTTGCGGCCGGGTGGTGCAGGCAGTGCCACCCGGGAACGGGCCCCGGCCGGGCCGGGCGCCGCTAGGTTTGTTCGTGTCTATAGGGAAACGCCCGAGGCCGCTCACCGTAGGTGCGGATGCCGGGTGGGCGGGCCGCCTGGCCATAGATCAGGCCTATGGGGCCATAGAGCGGGCCCCGGAACTCACACAGGAGAAGAACCGGCAGTGAAGTGGAAGTGCGCAATTCGCGCGGCAACCGTCGTGCTCGCGACCGGAGTGCTGGCGGTCGGGGGGCTCACGCCGACGGAGGCCGCCGCCGCGGACGGCCGTCCCCCCGGCCCCGGTGTGTACGCGACGGTCGTGGTGGCCCAAAGGCTCGCCGCCGGCGGTGGGTTCATCTCCTTCGACGGCAAGGAGGAGGGCGCCGAGGGCGGTCTGATGGCGGTGACGACCAATGATGACTCCGACTATCTCGCCTACTCCCTCGACGCCCGGAGCACGATGAAGCTCGACTCGCCCTACGACGTGGGCAGGTGGTCCGACGTGCCGACGTTGAAGGGCAATCCCGATGCGGGGAAGGTCAACTGGATCCTGCAGCACGGGTATCCGGCAGTCCCCGTCCGCAAGCTCCAGAAGCCGGCCGGCGGCACGCTCACACCGGCGGAGGCGGCCACGGCGACCCAGGCCGCCATCTGGCGCGTCACCAACCACGTCAAGGGGGTCCTGAACAGCCCCGTCCCCGACCGGCTCGTCGACTACCTCGTGTCGCAGGCCACCGATGTCGAGGAACCTGACGTCGCACTGTCCCTCTCCTCCGACACGGTGACGGGCGAGGCCGGGTCGCTGCTCGGCCCGATCAGGGTCACCAGCACCGCCGATGAGGTCTACGCGTTCCTCGACCCGGTGGCGGTCACGGCCGGTGCGGCGCTGACCGACCGGGCGGGAAAGGTCCTCTCGGACAGCAAGGGCACGTTGATCGACCCGGTCAAGAACGGTGACTCGCTCTTCGTGAAGGCCCCGACGGGCGCGAAGCCGGGCAGCGCAACCGTCCACGCGGCGGCCGCGGTACCGGTCAAGGGGGGCCTGGCGCTGGTCAGTCCGGTCAGCCAGCCCCTGATCCTCCTGCCCACCCACGTCAGGTTCCCCACCACCGCGAGCAAGGGAGTGAGTTGGACCGCGCCCACCTCCTCGCCCTCGCCCACCGCCACCCCGAGCCACTCGGTGAGCCCGAGTGCGAGCCCGACCACGACGCCGACCACGACGCCGAGCGCGAGCCAGAGCCCGAGCGCGACGCCAAGCGCGAGCGCGAGTACGGGGCCGAGCGCGGTCCCGAGTACCACCCCGAGCGGGAGCCCCTCGGCGACCCCTGGAGGTGCACTCGCGGCCACCGGGGCCGGGGGTGGCGTCCGGTTCGCGGCTGCGGCCGGTATCGGGCTGCTCCTGGTCGGCGGTGTGCTGGTCCTGCTCAACGAGCGCCGTCGGCGCCGTCGTTACGGCGCCTGAGCGCGGGGCGCCCCGGAGTGGGAAGTCGGCCGGTCCGACTTCCCACTCCTGACCTCACTCCTCCCGTACGACTCAGCCGTCGGCCCGGGCGCCCTGGGCGGCCTGGTACAGCGGTTTCGTGATCGCGGAGGTGAACTGCGGGCCGACCAGGTGCCGGGTGCACGAGGGGGTGCCGCGCTCGCAGACCTGGCCCGAGGAGTCGAAGAAGCCCGCCTGGGTGTTGTCGCCCACCACGGTGCCGATCCCGGCGGACGGGTCGAAGTCGGCGATGCGGGGACCGCCGCTGGAGCCGCCGCCCATGACGCAGGGGGCGCCCCACAGGCCCCGGGGCTCCGGGTGGTCCTTGGTGCCGGGGTACTCGAGGGTCTGCCCGGTGCAGTGGGCGAGCCTGGTCCCGATGAACTCGGGCAGGCCCGAGCGCGCGGGATCGCCCGAGGACTCCCGCGGATAGCCGAACTGGTGGACCGCGGCGTTGCCCGGCCGGTCGAAGCCGATGCGCTGTGCGGCGCCGACGGCGTCCTGTACGCGCCGGCCCTCGGCGTTGCGGTTCAGGACCAGGAACGCCTGGTCGTAGGCGTCGAACCGCAGGCCGTCCTGCTGGTCGTTGAGCAGCCAGGTGGTGTCGGCGATCCCGGCTCGGGCGACGAACTTGCCGTACGGGGCGAGGCCGTCGTGGTAGCCGGGGACGAACATCTCGTTCGACAGCCACTCGTTGTTGTCACCGAGGAGGTCGGTGCTGTTGACGCAGTGCGCCGCCGTGACGACGGTGCTGCGGTTCGCGCTGTTCACGACGGTGGCGGTGCAGCTCTCGTCCTCACCGTGGTTGGTGAAGAAGAGCCTGCCCACTGTTCTGCTCAGGGTGTCGGACCCGGTCCACGGGCCGCCGTCCGGGCCGCTCTTGGGCGGGTTGCCGGAGGACGGCTGGTTCAGGGCGGCCATCCGTTCCGGGGTCCAGTACGCCAGGACGGCCTGCTGCTGCGCGGTCGTGACCGCCGACGGGTGGACGGCGACCCGGCTCGTGGCGGCGCCGGTCGCCGGGTCGGCCGTCGCGCCGTTCACCGGGTCGGCGGCGGCGGGTGCGGCCAGCGCGAGCCCGGCGGCCAACACGACGGTCGTCAGGGCGAGGTGAGTGTGCGTCCGGTTCCTGGTCCGGTCATGTGTGGGTGACATGGACAGCACTGTAGGAACGGGAGGTCAGGTTCACGTCTGGGGAGCGTCTCATCCGTCCATCGATCACGTCAGGTTCCGCTGGGGAGCGTCTCGTTCGTGTATCGGCGGTCACCGGTTCCGGGGCGGACATCCCCTACTCTTCCTCCATGCTGTCTGTGGTGGTGGCCCCCTGGGCGGGCGACGCGGATCCGGTCCTGCTGCGCGCGCCGGACGAACTGCACGACGCCGCGAGCACGATGAAGGTCGCGGTGCTGGCGGCGCTGGCCCGCGGCGGGGTGGACCTCGACGCCGAGGTGCCGGTGGTGAACCGCTTCGAGTCCGTCGTCGGCGGGGAGTTCGGCAACGATCCCGACTGGGACAGCGATCCGCTGCCCTGGGAGCTGCTGGGCACCCACGTGCCGCTGCGGCTGCTGGCCGAGCGGATGATCACCCATTCCTCCAACCTGGCCACCAACCTCTGCCTGGCCCGCACCGACCAGCGGACGGTGGCCGAGGTGTGGCGCCGGGCGGGGGCCACCCGCAGCTCCAGCCCGCGCGGGATCGAGGACTACGCGGCGCGTGCGGCGGGCGTGCACAACCGGGTGAGCGCCCGCGACCTGGTCCGCCTGCTGCACTCGCTCGCCGACGAGCCGGAGTTGCTGGCGCTGCTGGAACGCAACGACTACCGGGTCGACCTCGCGGCCGGTGTCCCGCCGGGCACCCGGATCGCGTTCAAGAACGGCTGGGTGCCCGGCGCCCGGCACTGCGTCGGCCTGGTCCACCCGTACGACTGCCCGCCGTACCTGATCGCCGTCTGCTACACCGGCCCGCTCGCCGACGGCACCGACCGCACCGACCCGGCGGCCCGCCTGCTGGCCCGGATCTCGCGGGCGGTCTGGCAGCGGCGCAAGGAGATCACCCGTTGAGTCGCCGGTCCCGAGGCCCCCGGTCGGGGGCCACGGGACCGGGGGAGTGACTCAGTACGGCTGGACGAGGACGTGGGCGGCGCCGGGGATGCCGATCTTGAGGAGTTCGTCCTCCTCCGGGGTGGTCGGGGTGCCGGTCTCCTGCTTGAGGACGGCGCGGGACAGCGACTGCACCCACATGGCGCGCGGGCGGCGGCGCGCCTCCCAGGCGGTGAGGGCGGCCGGGACGTCGGGTGCGGCGTCGAGGCTCTCGGCGAGGACGAGGGCGTCCTCGACGGCCATCGCGGCGCCCTGGGCGAGGTGCGGGGTGGAGGCGTGGGCGGCGTCGCCGGCGAGGACGACGCGGCCGACGTGCCAGGGCTCCTCGACGGTGACCTGGGAGATCCGGGAGTAGACCACGGCGGCCGGGTCGGTGACCTGGGCGAGGGCCTCGGCGATGGGACCGCCGAAGCCGGCCAGCCGCTCGTGGAGCTGCTCGTGGGCGCGCTCCGGGTCCGGGCGGAAGTCCTCGGCCTCGGCGAACACCGAGCCCAGGTACATCAGTTCCTCGCTGATCGGGGTGAGCAGCGCCTTGGCCGCGAGGTTGCCGGTGGACATCACCACGCCCTTGACCTCGGGCGAACGGGGCAGGGTGACACGCCAATTGGCGAAGCCGGTGTACTCGGGGGCGTACGCGTCGCCGTACAGGCGCCGGCGCAGCGGGGAGCCGATGCCGTCGAAGCCGACGACCAGGTCGTAGCGGTCGTGGTGGCCGTCGGTGAGGATGACGTCGACCCCGGTGCCGTCGTCGGTGAGCTCCGAGATCGTGGTCCCGAAGCGGACCCCGGCGCCGGCCGAGGTGGCGGCGGCGGCCAGCACCCGGGCGAGGGCGGGGCGCGGTACGCCGTTGTTGGAGGGGGCGTCGCCCATCCGGGGCTGGGGGATCCGGGCGAGGGTGGTGCCGGCCGGGTCGCAGATGGTCAGCACCTCCCACTCGAAGCCGGCGGCGAGGCACTCGTCGAGCACGCCGATCTCGCGCATCACGTGCAGGGCGTTGGACGGCTGGATGATGCCGACGCCCAGGGCCTCCAGCCCGTCGCGCAGTTCGGCGACGTCGACGTGGTGGCCGCGCCGGGCGAGGGCGGTGGCGAGGGTGAGGCCGCCGATGCCGCCGCCGTGGACGAGGACGCGCAGGGGTGTGGTCATGAAGGGGTGCTCCAGAGTACGGGGCTCGAGCGGGGGCTCGAACGGGCTCAGCCGACGGAGGTGGCGGCGAGGTCCATCAGGTGGTCGACCAGGGCGAGCAGCAGGTCGCGGCCGAAGCCGCGTTCGCGCACGTCGCCGATCAGCATCGGGACCTGCGGGTCGAGGTCGAGGGCGGCCCGGATCTCCTCCGGGGTGCGGGTGTTGTGGCTGTGGAAGCAGTTGATGGCGACCACGAACGGGATCCCGCGGCTCTCGAAGAAGTCGATCGAGGCGAAGCTGGTGTCGAGCCGCCGGGTGTCGGCGATGACGATGCCGCCGAGGGCGCCGTTGACCAGGTCGTTCCACATGAACCAGAAGCGCTCCTGGCCGGGCGTGCCGAACAGGTAGACCACCAGCTCGGGGCTGACGGTGATCCGGCCGAAGTCGAGGGCGACGGTGGTGGTGTCCTTCTGGTCGACGCCGTCCAGGTCGTCGACGCCGACGCTGGCCGTGGTCAGGTACTCCTCGGTGCGCAGCGGGGTGACCTCGCTGACCGAGCCGACCAGGGTCGTCTTGCCGACACCGAAGCCGCCCGCGATCAGGATCTTGACCGCAGCGGGGGCGGCGGGGGCGGCGGGGGCCGCGGAGGCGGCAACGGGTGCGGGGGAGTGGGGTGTTGCCATGGTTTAGAGTCTCCGGAGTCCTTCGCGTACGGCCGTGAGCAGGCCGAGGTCCACGCCCCCGGCGGCGCGGGCGACCGAGAGGGGTGCCCGGGCCTTCAGCAGGCCCTGGGTGACGAGGTCGCCCAGCAGGATCTTGGTGACCGAGACCGGGAGGTCCAGGCCGGCCGCGACCTCGGCGACGGCGGCCGGGCGGCGGCAGCGGTCGAGGATCAGCCGGTGCTCGGGCTGGAGGCCGCGGGCGCCGGCGCGGCTGCCCCGCGCCAGGACCGCGTCGGCCTCCTCCTCGGCCGTGGTGAGCACGGTGATCAGGGTGAGGTCGTCGCGCTCGGGCGCGGTCCGGCCACGGGTGATGGTGTACGGGCGGACCATGACGCCGGTCTCGTCCTCGGCGTACGGTTCCTCCAGCTCGCTCCAGTGCGGCGTCCGGCCGCGGGCCCGAGGGTCCTCCTCGCCGGTGTGCGGCCCCACCCCGGTCAGCCCCGGGTCCGGGAGGCGAAGACGTCGAAGGACGCGGGGGCGCCCTCGGCGCGGGCCGGGGTGGTGAGCTTCTGGCCGACCTGCTGCACCAGGGTGTGCATGGCGACGGACATCACCTCGGCGTCGACCTCCTGGGAGGCGACCACGGCCAGGTGGGTGCCCTGGGCGGCGGCGATGACGAACAGCCAGCACTCGGCGAGCTCGACGATCACCTGGTGCACCGGCCCGCCGTCGAAGAGCTGGCCGACGCCCCGGGCGAGCGACTGCTGGCCGGTGGCCACGGCGGCGAGGCGCTCGGCGTCGGCGCGCTCGATGGTGCGGGAGTGGCTGACCACGAGGCCGTCGTCGGAGAGCAGGACGGCGTTGCGGGTCCCGGGCACCGAGTCGACGAGTCCGTCCAGCAGCCAGTCCAGGTCCTGGTGGGTGGCGATCGTGCGGTTCATCACTGGTCATCCGTTCGTGTGGTTCGGGGGTCCGCGGCCGGCAGGGCCCAGGGGGAGGGCGCCGACGCGGGGGCGGGGGGACCGGCGGGCAGGGCGGGGGGAGCCGGCGGGGTGGGGCGGGCGGGCAGCGGGTGTTCGCCGCTGTCCTGGGAGCGGGCGGCGCGGGACTGCCGCTGGAAGGCGCCGATGGCGGCGCCGGAACGGCGGACGGGCCGTTCGGCGCGCTCGGGACGCTCGGGACGCTCGGTGCGCTGGGGGTGCTCGGGCGTCGCGGCGGCGGGCTGCCCGGCGCCGGGTTGCCCGGCCGCCGGGTCGACCCACTCCTGCCGGGTCGGCGGGGGCACCCGCAGCTCGGCGGCCAGGCTGGCCTGGCGGACGCGCTGGGGCAGCGGCGGCTGGCCGCCCTCGACCTGGCTCACCGGTACGGCGGAGGGGTACTCGCGGTGCCGGCGCCGCTCGGCCAGCCGGTAGTGGTCGGCCGGGCGGTACTGCTCGTCGGCGTACGGGGCCTCGGCCTCGGTGACCCGGGCGTAGGCGATGTCCGGGTAGGCGGGGGCCTCTGGCGCGGGGGTGGTGGTGCCGGTGGCGGGCTGTGCTCCGGCCGGTGCGGCGGCGTAGGCCGGGGCCGGGTCGACGGGGGAGCTGTGCTGGATCGGCTGCTCGTACGATGCCGGCTGCTCGAACGGCTGCGGCTGCCCGTACGGCTGCTGCGCCTGCGCCTGCTCGTACGGTGGCGGCGACGCCTGCTGATGGGGCTGCGCCGGGAACGGGGCTTCCGGGTACGGGGCTTCCGAGAACGGTGGTTCCGGGAGCGGGGCTTCCAGCGGCCCCGGCTCCTGGAAGGCCGGGGCGACGCACTGCGCCGGAGCGACGGTCGCGACCGGTGCGCCGACGCCGGCCCCGAGGCCGGCCCCGCCGGCCCCCACCGGCAGCTGCTCGAAGGCGTCCACCGGTGCGACCGGCGGCCCGACCGCGACGGCCGGCTGCGCCGCCTCGTCGGAGGCGGAGCGCACCGCCCGGCGGGAGCGCCGGACCAGCGGGATGGGTTCGACGGGGGCGGCGTCCGGGAGTCCGGCGTCGCCGTCGATGACCAGCTCGTCGGGGACGAGCACGACCACCCTGGTGCCGCCGAAGGCGGACGGCCGGAACTCGATCCTGAGTCCGGTGAGCGAGGCGAGCCGGGCGACGACGTGGAAGCCGAGCCGGATGTCGTCGGCCCGAGCGAGCACGTCGGTGCGCGGCGGGCGGCTCATCAGCTCGTTGGCCGCGTCGTACTGTTCCGGGTCCATGCCGAGGCCGCGGTCCTCGATCTCGACCGCGAGGCCGCGGCCGACCATGGCGGCCCGGACCTCGACCGGGGTGGGCGGCTTGGAGAAGGTGGTGGCGTTCTCCATCAGCTCGGCGAGCACGTGGGCGACCGGCCCGACGGCCCGTTCGGAGAGCCAGGGGTGGCCCTCGACGTCGATCATGATCCGCCGGTAGTCCTGCACCTCGCCCTGGGCGGAGCGCAGTACGTCCAGCAGCGGGACGGGCTTGCGCCAGCGCCGCTGGGGCTGGCCGCCGGCCATGATGACGAGGTTCTCCTCGTAGCGGCGCAGGCGGGCGGTGAGGTGGTCGAGGTCGAACAGGCCCTCCAGGACCTCCGGGTCCTCGTGCTTGCGCTCCAGTTCGTCGAGCTTGCGCAGCTGGCGCCCGATCAGCAGCTGGGTGCGGCGGGCGATGCGCTGGAGCAGCCGCTCGAAGCCGCGGTGCTGGTCGGCCTGCCGGACGGCGGCCTCCAGGGCGGCGGAGCGGGCCAGGTTGAGGGCCTGGCCGAGGCGGGCGAGTTCGTCGGTGCCGTTGCCGTGCTCGCCGGTGGTGACGGCGCGGCTCGCGGCCTCGGTGTCGACCTGTTCGCCGCGGCCGAGGCGGTCGACCACCTCGGGCAGGGTGCGCTCCATCTCCTCGGCCTGGGTGTGGAGTTCCTTGATGCGGCGGCGCAGCGAGCGGCTGAGCCGCCAGGAGGCGATGACCACCGCGATGACGGTGATCAGGCCGACCACGGCGGTCAGCACGACGCGGGTGAGCAGGCCGAGGATGGTGCCCTTGCCGACCTCGACGATGGCGCCGGTGCGGGCCTCGATGGCCTTGACCAGCTGGGGGTTGAGCTGGTCGACGGCCTGGCGCCACTGGTCCTGGGCGGCGGGCAGTTTGACGGTGCCGTTGGACTCGGCGGCGGTGGGCCGGGTGAGCTGCTGCTCGACGGCGGTCTTGGCCTGCCAGGCGGGGCTGTTCATCAGCTCGTGCCAGGCGGCGGCCTCGCCGTCCGGGACGTACGGGACGACCTGGACGGTGAACAGGTGGTCCTGGGCGCCGATCAGCTGCTGGACCTGCTGGTAGTCGGCGGTGCTGAGCCGGCCGGTGGGCCAGCCGCGGGCCAGGACGGCGTCCTCGCGGGCCAGCATCTCCTTGGCCCAGAAGGAGTTGACCAGGGTCTTGGACACCCAGGTGACCTCGCCGGCGTCGACGTGGCTGAGCGCGGTGAACAGCCGCAGGTCGACGGCGATGAGGTCGGTGTAGTACGTGAAGACGGCCTGCTGGTCGAGGGCGCCCTTGTCGACGGCGGCCCGTTCCTCGGCCAGTTTGCCCATGGCCTGCCGGGCTTCGGCGACGGCGGTGCGGACGTCGTCGGGGGCGTTGTCGGCGGTCTCGCCGGACAGCGCCTGGAACTGGCGCACCGCGTCGTCGGTCAGCTGCCGCTGGTGGCGCAGCTGGTCGGCGTTGCTGCCGGGCCGGGCGAGCGCCTCGGCGCTGAGCCGGCGCTCCTCCTGGAGGTTGTAGTAGACGATGTTGGACGGCTGGCCGGCCTTCTGGGCGAGCATGCCCTGGGCGGCCTGGCGTTGGAAGTCGAAGACGGTCTCACCGCTGGTCACCGCCCAGAGGGCGACCAGGGCCAGGCTGGGGACGACGGCCAGGACGAGCAGCGCCGTCCGCAGGGACAGGCGTGGACGCCTGCGGGGGGTCTTCGGCGTCGGGGGCCGCCGATTCGCACGCGCGCGCAGAGCAGACTCCTTGGGACTTGCGGCCGGCCGGTGAGGGGCGGGCCGTCCGGGCACGGGCTTTTGACGAAGCGATACTAGCCATATCGTGTGATTGGAGTGAAAGCCCGTGTGCCACCTGCGTGGTGCTTGTGCACCAGCTGGACACAATGTCACCCCCGCGTTGACCGTTTGTGTCCGAAGCAGCCGGGTTTGCTCCTGCCTGACACAGTGTCGCTCCCACCTCGGGCCGTTGGGTGGCCGCGGTGTGAAAACTGTGTGACGCCCCCTCCGGAAGACGGCCGGCACCCGCCGGTGGGTTCAGCGAGGGCCGCCCGTTGGTGGGTTCAACGGGGAGCATCCGCCGGTGGGTTCAACGGGGCCGCCCGCCGCTGGGTTCAGTGCGGGCTGAGCAGCCGCGAGCGCGTCGACTCCAGCTCCGCCGCCAGCACCCGCCCCGCCGCCGCCGGATCGCCCTCGTGCAGCGCCCGCACCAGCTCCGCGTGCGAGTCGTACCCCTGGTTCGGATCCCCCTCGCGCAGGCCGAACAGTCCGACCAGGGCCACCAGGTGCTCCCGCAGCACCGGCGCGAACTGGGCGAAGAGGTCGTCCAGGACGGGGTTGTGGGCGGCGGCCACGATCGCCGTGTGCAGCGCGATGTCGGCGTCCACGAAGACCGCGTCGTCCGCCCCGCCGGCCGCCAGGCGCGCGGCCAGTGCCGCGTCCACGGCGGCCAGGTCGGTCTCCGTGCGGCGCTCGGCGGCCAGCCGGGCGGCCTGCACCTCGACCATCGTCCGCACCTCGTAGACGTGCGCCAGCTCGGCGGCCCGCAGCCGGGTGGCCCAGTCCCCGGCGGTCGGGTGGTCGGACGTCACGAACACCCCGGCGCCCTGGCGGGCACGCACCATCCCGGCCGCGGCGAGGGTGCGCAGCGCCTCCCGGACGGTGGAGCGGCCGACGCCCAGCTCCTTGGCGAGCGCGACCTCGCCGGGCAGCCGGCCGCCGACCGGCCACTCGCCCGACCGGATCCGCCGCTCGATCAGTTCGGCGGCCTGGGCGGCGAGGTGGGAGGGGCGGAGCGGGGGCATCGTCGTCACCTGTCAGGTTGTCTGAGGACTTCGGTCGTGGTTACTCTACCCGGCATGCAGCCGTGGAGCGCTCTCCTTCTTGGTGGCCGCAGCGGGGCGTGACCTGACCGGCACCCCGCTGCGGGGCGCCGTCCTGCCGGTCCCCGGAACCAGAGCGCGGGAATCCGATCCCGATCCCGATCCGATCGCGATCCCGATGATCCGATCCCGCTGCCCGGCTCCGGTACCCGAGTCGAGGACCCCCGAGGACGCCCGATGCGATTCCCGACCCTGCACGCCCCCGCCGGCCCCACCCCGGCCGACGCCCCCGCCTGGAACCCCCAGCGCGGCGGCGCCATGCCCTCCCACCGCTACCGCCCCGCCCACGAGCGGGTCCAGGTGCCCGCCCTGCTGCGCCGCTGGCCCGGCCGCCGCACCGAGCGGGCCCCGCTCTGGGTGCCCGTCGACCTGCGCGACGGCAACCAGGCGCTCGCCGAGCCGATGGACCCGGCGCGCAAGCAGCGGATGTTCGACCTCTTCCTGGCCATGGGCTTCAAGGAGATCGAGGTCGGCTACCCCTCCGCCAGCCGCACCGACTTCGCGTTCGTGCGCCGGCTCGCCGAGACGCCCGGGGCGGTGCCGGAGGACGTCACCGTGGTCGTCTTCACCGCCGCCCGGGCCGACCTGATCGACCGCACCTTCGAGGCCGTCGAGGGCCTGCCGCGCGTCCTCGTCCACCTCTACACCGCCACCGCCCCGCTGTGGCGGGACGTCGTCCTCGGCAAGGACCGGGCCGAGCTGCGGGCGCTGATCACCGCCGCCGCCGAACGGATGGCCCGGCTCGGGGGCGACCGGGACGGCCTGCGGTTCCAGTTCTCGCCCGAGGTGTTCAACCTGACCGAACCGGACTACGTGCTGGAGGTCTGCAACGGCCTGACCGAGCTGTGGGACGCGAGCCCCGACCGGCCGGTGGTCCACAACCTGCCGGCCACCGTCGAGATCGCCACCCCCAACGTCTACGCCGACCAGATCGAGTACCTCGACCGCCACCTGGTCCGGCGCGACAGCGTGATCCTCTCCGTCCACCCCCACAACGACCGGGGCACCGGCGTCGCCTGCGCCGAACTGGCCGTGCTGGCCGGCGCCCAGCGGGTCGAGGGCTGCCTGTTCGGCAACGGCGAGCGCACCGGCAACGTCGACCTGGTCACCCTGGCGCTCAACCTGCACACCCAGGGTGTCGACCCGATGCTCGACCTGTCCGACATCGACACGATCCGCCGCACCGTCGAACACTGCAACCGGCTGCCCGTGCACGAACGCCACCCCTACGCGGGGGACCTGGTGCACACCGCCTTCTCCGGCACCCACCAGGACGCCATCAAGAAGGGCTTCGCCCGGCACGCGCGGACCGCCGCCGAACTCGGCCTGCCCGAACGGGAGGCGCCCTGGTCGGTGCCGTACCTGCCGATCGACCCGGCCGACCTCGGGCGCGACTACGAGGCGGTGATCCGGGTCAACAGCCAGTCCGGCAAGGGCGGCATCGCCTACCTGCTGCAGAGCGCCGCCGGACTGGAGCTGCCCCGGCGGCTGCAGATCGAGTTCGCCCGGATCGTCCAGGAGGCCACCGACGACAGCGGGCGGGAGGTGACCGGCGAGGAGCTGTACGCGCTGTTCCGGGCCGAGTACCTGGACGCCGGCGCCGCCCGCGCCTGGCGGGTCGACGGCGGCCGGGCCGAGGTGGACGGCCGCCCGGGCCGCGGCGCCGGGCCGGTGGACGCCGTCGCGGACGCGGTGGGGGTGGAGGTGCTCTCCTTCACCGAGCACAAGGTCGGCGGCAGCCCGGACGCGATCGCCTACGTCGAGGCCCGGGCGGGCGACGGCGCGGTGGTCTGGGGCGTCGGACGCGACGCCTCGGTGCTCACGGCCGGCGTACGGGCGGTGCTCAGCGCCGCCGCCCGCGCCGCCGCCCGCGCCGCCGCCCGCGCGGCGTCCGGAATGGCTTCCGGGATGGCGTCCGGGGTGGCTTCCGGACGCGGAAAGGCGTGATGGGGCGATGAGTTCACCCCTTCCCGCACGAAGCGTCGCGGTCGCCGAGGCACTGGCGGCCGCCGGCGTCACCGGTGAGATCCTCGTCCTGCCCGACTCCGCCCGCACCGCGGCCGAGGCCGCTGCCGCCCTCGGCTGCGAGGTCGGGGCGATCGCCAACAGCCTGGTGTTCACCTGCGACGGCGAACCCCTGCTGGTGATGACCAGCGGCGCCCACCGGGTCGACACCGCCCACCTGGCGGCGGAGTTGGGCGCGGGCCGGATCACCCGGGCCTCCGCCGACCAGGTCCGCGAGGCCACCGGCCAGGCCATCGGCGGCGTCGCCCCCACCGGGCACCCGGCGCCGCTGCGGACCGTCGTCGACACCGCGCTGCGGCAGTACGAGGTGCTGTGGGCGGCGGCCGGGCACCCGCACACCGTGGTGCCGATGACGTACCAGGAGCTGCTGCGGGTCACCGGCGGCGCGGCGACGGCCGTGGTGCCGCCGGCGGAGCCGAGCGCGGCGGCCGACGACTGACGGCCGACGACTGACGGCCGGTAGCCGGGCTCGCAACGGCCCACCGCCGTCCCGGCGGTGGGCCGTTGCCGTGCGGCGCGTCCCTGGGACGGGCGGGACGCCCGGGGCGCCCGGGCCGCAGACCGGTCCCGGGGCGGACGGCGTCCCAGGGACGGGGAAGCGCTAGCGGGACGCCGTCGGCGGCTCCTAGCGTCTCCCCACGGCGGCCGGTCGCGGCCGACGGCCGTCCGGCGCCGCCGATCCCCTCTCCTGCGCTCCGCGCTCAGTCAGTCAGTGAGGAACCGTCATGAAACGCATCTCGGCCATCGTCGCCGCGATGTTCGCCGCGCTGCTCGCAGCCGTGCTCGTCGCTCCGGCCGCCCAGGCCGCGAGCTGGCCGCTGGTCCGCAACGGTGACCGCGGTGACAACGTCACCACCGTCCAGTACCTGCTGTCCGCCCGCGGCTTCGCGACCGGCGTCGACGGCGACTTCGGCCCCGGCACCGAGGGCAAGGTCAAGGCCTTCCAGCAGTCCGCCGGCCTGAACCCGGTCGACGGCATCGTCGGCGGCGACACCTGGTCCAAGCTGATCGTCACCGTCCGCAACGGCGACAACGGCGACGCCGTCAAGGCCCTCCAGGTCCAGCTGAACGCCCACGGCGCCGGCCTCGACGTCGACGGTGCCTTCGGCCCCGGCACCGACGGCAAGGTGCGCGCCTTCCAGCAGAGCGCCGGCCTCAACCCGGTCGACGGCATCGTCGGCCCGGCGACCTGGGGCGCCCTGCTCGGCGGTGGCGGCAGCACCGGCGGCTCCGGTGGCGGCAGCGGTGACAAGCTCAGCCAGTCGCAGGCCGCCTCGATCTTCTCGTCCGCCGGCATCACCTGGTCGTCCTCGGGCGGCTGCTCGGACCGCAACAACAGCAGCTGCACCTCCTTCGACGGCCTGCGCCGCGCCTCGGCCGACGGCGCCGTCAACTTCAAGCGGGCCAGCAACTGCGCGGTGAACATCACCGGTGGCACCGAGGCCGGCCACGCCAGCGGCACCTACAGCCACGGCACCGGCTACAAGCTGGACTTCGGCATCACGAGCTGCATCACCAACTACATCCACGGCAACTTCTCGCACAGCGGCACCCGCGGCGACGGCGCCGACCTGTGGACCGCCCCCTCCGGCAACATCTTCGCCAACGAGGGCAGCCACTGGGACGTCACCTTCATGAACTGACGCCTGCGGAGCGCTTCCTGAGCGGCGCACCCTGCTGGGGCAGGGCCACCGGACTCCCTCCGGTGGCCCTGCCCTGTCGCGTTGGGCGCGACCTGGTACCCGGGCGCGGCCTGCCGGACCCCGCCCGCAGGGCGCCGTCCGCGACGGCGGACACTGGGGTACGGGCCGTCCACCGGGTCGGCCCCTTCGCACAGTTGACGAGGAGCCGACGTGCCCGCCCTGCTCATCCTGAACTACGACGTCACCGACCCCGAGCGCCTGGAGGCCTACCGCCAGGGCGCCGCCGCCGTCCTGCTGGGCACCGCGGAGCTGGTCGCCAGCACCGACCGCACGGTCCACCTGGGCGAGGGCGGTCGCCCGCCCGGCGGCAGCCACACCGTGGTGCTGCGCTTCGCCGACGCCGAACAGGCCCACGCCGCTTACGCGTCGGACGCCTACCGGGGCCTGCTGGAGGAGCGCCTGGCGGCCACCGTCCCGTTCACGGCGATGATCGTGCCCGCCCTCTGACCCCTCCCTCCGACCCGTTCCTTCCTCGGGCACCGCACTGGGCACCGCGTCCGGTTACCGCACCCGGCGGACGACGGTGAAGCCGTCCCAGCCCTTGGCGCCGACCGTCTGGAGCGCCGTGGCCTCCAGGCGGTCGTCCGCGGCGATGTCCGCGAGGACGGTGCGCACGCCCCGGACCCGGTCGTCGTCGCTGTCCGGGTCCGTGACGGCGCCGTTGCGCACCACGTTGTCGATGACGATCACGCTGCCGGGGCGGGTCAGCGCCAGGGAGGCCTTCAAGTAGGCCGGGTTGCTGGGCTTGTCGGCGTCGATGAAGACGAAGTCGTACGGCTCGGTGCCGGCCTCGACCAGCTGCTCGGCCGACTTGAGCGCGGGGCCGGTGCGGATGTCGACCCGCTCGGCGACGCCCGCCCGGCGCAGGTTGTCGGCCGCGACCGCGGCGTTCTGCGGCTCCAGCTCCAGGGTGGTGACGTGGCCGTCCCGGCCGACGGCGCGGGCCAGCCAGATGGTGCTGTACCCGGCCAGCGTGCCGAACTCCAGCACCCGCCGGGCGCCGCTCATCCCGCACAGCAGGGCCAGCAGCTTCCCCTGGTTCGCCGCGACCTCGGCCTGCGGCATCGTCGTCGCCCCGCCGGACTGCCGGGCGTGCACCAGCGCCTCGTCCTCGGGGACGAGGGTGTCGACGAAGTAGGCGTCGACCTCGCGCCAGGCCTGTTCGGATGCGTACATGCCGTCGTTCCTCCCCAGCGGTGGTCCCGGCCGCTCGGGTCAGTCGGCGAGCCAGGCGAAGTCCTCAGGATGGCGCATCTGGTGCAGGCAGACCAACAGCCCGTTCCTCTCGTCGAGGTCCTCGACGGCGTCCAGCCAGGGGACGGCGGCGAGGAGTTCCACCAGGTCGTCCGTGACGGTGGTGTCGAGGAAGGCGTCGAGGTCGGCGGGTATCGGGTCGTCCGTCAGGCAGAGCCAGGCGAGGGCGGCGCCGACCCGGACCTCCGGCGGGCGGGCCTCGTCCCGCCACCAGGCGTGCATGGCCTCGGTGGTGGCCGGATCGCGCGTCTCCCAGGCGAGTTGACCGAGCGCCAGGACGAGGGAGGCGCGTACGGCCGGATCGTCTTCGACGGCGAGGCGCCCGCGCAGCACGGCCGCGACCACGGGCGCCGGGGGCGGAACGACCGCTGCGGCCTGGGCGACGGCGTGGCGAACCTCCGGGTCCGGGTCGTCCAGCAGATGGAGCAGCAGCGCCGCATCCGTGGCCACGGCCGAACGGGCCGCCTCGATCGACCGGTTGGCCAGGCTGCCGGCCTGCTCGTACCGGGGCCGGTCCGCCGGGAGGCCGACGCGCAGCAGGCCGCCACGCGTCCCGTCGCCCCACGGCATCCGGTGGGCCACCGACGCCGTCAGCCGCACCAGCGAAGCGCGGTGCCGGGGGTGGGCGAAGGCGATGCGCAGCAGGAAGGGGACGGCCAGGGCGCCGGCCGTGGAGGTGCCGCCCTGGTGGGCGAGGCTGTTCCACAGCGTGGAGAGGGCTCCCTCGGAGGCCCTCGCGTCACCCAGGCGGACGGTCTCCAGCAGGGCGGGGACGTCCTGGGCCGAGCCGTAGGCGTGGTCGAACCGGGCCCAGGGCACCGCGTCGTAGCGCAGGTCGTCCTTGACGACCCGCGGTATCGCGGCCACCACCGGGCGCACATCCTCACGCTCGGGCAGCGTGCCCGCCCAGCCCTTCGCGGCCGGTGCCGAATCGTCGGTCTCGATCCACCCCACAGCAGTTCCCCGTCCCGCAGACCCGTTGGTGCACACCCTTCCTAACACGTGCCACCGACAACCCGAGGGGGCTGCCGGTGGCGAAGGTGGTGATGATTGGGGATCGCGCGGCGTCAGGGCGCGGGCACCGGCTCCCGGTCGGTGGCCGGGGCGGTGCGCGGCGCCGGGGTCCGGGGCGGCGCCGGGCGGAGCAGGACGGCGCAGGCGAGGGCCGCCAGCAGGGCGAGCGCGGCCGCGACGACCAGGCAGAGCCGCAGGCCGTCCAGGAAGGAGCCGCTGAGCGCCGTCAGGGCCTGGCCGGTGGCCGGGCCGAGGTCCAGTCCGGCGACGGCGCCGAGGCCCTGCTCGCGGGCGACGTCGACGACGTGGCCGGCGGTCGCCGCCGGAACCCCGGCGTCCGTGAGCCGGCCGGGCAGGGCGTCCACGGCCCGGGTGGTCAGCAGGGCGCCGAGCACGGCCGGGCCGAGGGCGCCGCCGACCTGGCGGAAGGCGTTGTTGCCGGCCGCGGCCATGCCCGCCAGGTGGTGCGGGACGGCGGAGACGGCGGTGGCGGTCATCGGGGTGAGCACGGCGCCCAGGCCGAGCCCGAGCAGCAGCAGCCGCCAGGCGATCGAGCCGAAGGAGGTGTGGGCGTCGAGGTTCGTCAGCGACAGCAGTGAGCCCGCCGTGACGACCAGGCCGGAGGTGATCAGGACCCGGGCGGACACCCGGTGCATCAGGCGCCCGACGGGCAGGCTGGCGGCCAGCGACGCCCCGGTCACCATGACCATCCGCAGCGCCGCCTGGAGGGTGGTCAGGTGCTGCACCAGGCCGAAGTACAGGCTGAGCGCGAAGAAGAAGCCGATCAGCCCCAGGAAGCTGATCATGGCGACCAGCGAGGTGGCGGTGAAGGCCGGGCTGCGGAACAGGGCAGGGTCGATCATCGGACTCGCGCTGCGTCGCTCCACGGCGACGAAGACGACCGCGGCGAGCGCGCCCAGCACCAGGGCGGCCACGGTGGCCGGCTCGCCGAAGCCGTTCGCGCCGCCCTCGATGACGCCGTAGACCACGGCGGTGACGGCCACGGCCGCGCTGACCTGTCCCGGCCAGTCGAGCCGACGGCCGTGCGGGGCGCGCGAGTCGGGCAGCAGGAACGCGGCGACGGCCAGCACGACCAGCGACACCGGGACGGGCAGCAGGAAGATCCAGCGCCAGGCGACGTGGTCCAGCAGCACACCCGCGATCAGCGGCCCCACGGCCAGCGAGGCCAGCAGGGACATCGCCCACAGCCCGATGAACTTCCCGCGCTCCCGGTGGTCGGGCACCGCGTGGCTGATCATCGCCAGCGTGGTCGGCAGCAGCGCCGCCGCGCCGAGGCCGGAGGCGGCCTGCCCGGCCCACAGCACCTGGACGGAGTCGGAGCCCAGCGCGACCGCCGCGCCCACCGCGCACAGCGCCATGCCCGCCTGGAACACCCGCTTGCGGCCGTGGACGTCGCCGACCACGCCGGTGGTCAGGATCAGCGCGGCCATCGGCAGCACGAACGCGTCCGACACCCAGGACAGTTGGGCCGTGGTGGCGCCGAGCGCCCGCTGGATCGCGGGCAGGCTGACCGACACGGTGGTCACGGGCAGGTAGGCGACGAAGACGCCCAGGCAGGCCATGACGAGGGTGACGCCCCGTCCGGTCCTGGGGCCTTGCATCGTTGCGGAGTTCACGGAGGTCGTCCTTCGGCTGCGGGGGGTGCGGGGGGTGCGGGGGGTGCGGGGGGTACGGAGGGTACGGAGTCGCCGACCAGCTTCACCCCGGCGGGTGCGGGATCCCCGAACGATCTCGGAGGACGTTGCGAAACATCCATTCCGGTGCCGCCTGTGTGATGATTCCGCCATGCCCGACGCCCTGGACCGCACGATCATCCACGGACTCCACTACGGTCCGCGGGTCCCCTTCCGCCGCCTCGCCGAGGTCATCGGGGTGTCCGAGCAGACCGTGGCGCGCCGCTACACCGCGCTGCGCCGCAGCGGGGTCCTGCGCGTCGTCGGCCTGAGCTCCGCCGCCGCCCACGGCCGGGCCGAGTGGATCGCCCGCCTGCGCTGCCGCCCCGACGCCGTGGGGCCGCTCGCCGACTCCCTCGCCCGCAGGCCCGACGTCGCCTACGTCGGCATCGCCTCCGGCGGTTCGGAGATCAACTGCATCATCCGCTCACCGGCCGGCACGGGCCGCGACGACGTCCTGCTGCGGCAGCTCCCCAAGGCGGCCTCCGTCCTCGACATGAGCGTCGACCTGCTCATCCACCCCTTCGGCCCCGAGCGCGCGGGCGGCTGGACCGGCGGCGAGGGCTCCCTCACCGAGGAGCAGGTCCGCCGGCTCGCCGGGGAGCGCCCCGCCCCCGTCGGCCCCCCGCTCACCCCGACCGACGAGGACCTCCCCCTGCTGACCGCCCTGGCCGAGGACGGCCGCGCCTCCCACACCCGTCTCGCCGAGGTCACCGGCTGGTCCAAGCCCCGCGTCGCCCGCCGGATGGAGGCCCTGGAGTCCTCCGGCTCGCTGGTCTTCGACATCGACACCATGCCGGAGCGGCTCGGCTACGAACTCAACGCCACCCTCTGGCTCCGGGTCGACCTGTCCGGGCTGCACCGCATCGGCGAGGAGATCAGCCGGCACGACGAGGTTGCCTTCGCCGCGGCCGTCAGCGGCCGGCACAACATCATGGCCGTCGTGTTCTGCAAGGACACCCCGGACTTCTACCGCTACCTGAGCACCCGCCTCGCCCGCATCGAGGGCATCCGCGGCTACGAGATCAGCGTCCGCGTGCGCCGCCTCAAGCAGGCCGCCTCCCTGATCCACCACGGCCGGCTGATCCACCCGGCCCTGGCCTGACGGGCAGCCGGGAGGCAGGGAGCCGGGGCCGGGGCCGGGAGCCAGGGGCTGTCCGTGGCGCCTCCTAGGGTGCCCCGGTGAACGTTGATGATCTTCAGTGGCAGCTGAGCCACCACGGCGGCGTACCGCGAGAGCTCGTGGCGGCCCTGCTCGAACGGGGCTGTACGGAGCTGGTGGCGGAGGCGGCGCGGGAGCGCGGGGACTGGTGCTGCGCCGAGGGCGTGGTGCGGGAGCTGTGTGCGGCCGGGGAGTTCGGGCGGGCCTGGGAGGTCGTCGAGCCGTTCGCGGCGACCGGGTGGCAGCCCGCGGTACGGGTGGGCGCGGACGTCCTGCTGCGGTGGGGGCGGATCGGGCGGGCGTTGGAGCTGGCCTGCCCCGCCGAGCCGGCCGGGGACGGGTTCGACGAGGCCCGGGCCTGGCGGGACTACGCCGAGGTGCTGATCCGGGCCGGCGGGGTGGAGGCGGCGATCGAGGTCCTCGGCCGACGCCTGGGCAACGGGTGGATGTTCGAGGCGCTGGTCGAGCTGACCGAGGGTCAGGGGTGCGACGGGCCGGTGCTGGAACTGCTCGACCGGCTCGCCGAGGAGTGCCGGCGGGACCCTGAGCGGTGCGGCGGGCGCGGCCCGTGGGCAGGACTGTCCGCACGGGCCCGGGTCCTGGCGCGGTCCGGCCGGGAGGAGGAGGCGATCCGGCTGCTCGGCGAGGCCGTGGCCGCCCGACGGTACGAGTCGCGGAACGACGTCGAGCTCTACGCCGGGCTGCTGGCCCGGCGCGGGCGGATCGACGAGTTGCGCGAACACGCCGGCACGGACACCTTCGCCGCGCTGCGCCCGTACGTGCGGGGCTTGGAGGAGGCGGGCAGGCCCGGGGAGGCGGAGGCGTACCTGCGCGGCCGGATCGCCACCTCGACCTACGCGGGGCACTACGAGAACGCGCTGCTGGAACTCCTCGTGCGCCAGGGCCGGTTCGAGGACGCGGTGGCGGCGGTGGCGCACACCTTCGACAACCTCCACGACGGGAACCGGCTCCAGTCGGTGCTGCTCCTGCTGGCCGAACACGGCCTGCACGAGCGGGCGTTGGAGCTCACCGTGGGACGAAGTCCCGAATTCCACGCCGAGAACGACGAGTTCTGGCTCCGGTCCAACCGGTGGTGGCTGATGGGGGAGTCCGGCCGCAGCCGGGAGGCCATCGCCGAGATCGAGGCACTGCCACCGGCGGAGGTTCACGACCGGGAGTCCACCATCGCCTGGCTGCTCGCCCGGGACGGGCGGCTGGACGAGGCGATCGCCCGGCTGCGCCCGCTGCTGCCCGGGAGGGGGGCCGCGCGGGACCTGGCGGGCCTGCTGGTGCGGCAGGGTCGGGACGCCGAGGCCCTCGCCGCCGTGCCGGGGGTGGCCGCGCAGCGGGAGGAGGCGCGGAACTTCTGGACGCGACGGGGCTGAGCGCGATGGCGCCGGCCTGCCGGTGGGCGCGGCGGGCCGGGGCCGGGTGAATCGTTACTTCTCGTAGGTGGTCCACTGCTGGTTCGAGGTGCCGATCGACAACTCGGTGGTGACGGGCTGGTCCGCCCCGTTGGCCTGGAGGACGTAGTCCTGGTACTTCGCGCTGGCGATGGCGGTGGCGTCCACGCTCGGCTCCACGATCCAGCGCTGGGCCAGGTCGCTCGGGTTGCAGGCCTTCTGGGTGACGGGCTTGCCGGGACCCTTGGCGGCGATGCACTTGCCCCAGTGGTTGCCCTTGATGGTGTAGCTGCCGTCACCCAGCGGCGAGAACGTCCAGATCTGCCAGGTGAGCGCGGCGTCGCGGGTCCAGACGTCGCCGCCGAGGTACTCGTCCAGGTTGGTGCTGTCGCTCTGCACCTGGAGGGAAGCGGTGACCGGGACGGCGGCGGTGGCCGTGTCGCAGTTCAGGACGGCGCCGCCGGTGAGGGAGGCGGTCGCCACGAGGGTGGCGACGGCCTTCTGGGTGATGCGCACTGCTTCTCCTAGTTCGAGGGGTCGGCGAGCCCGGGGTGGGCCCGCCCGGCCGCGAAACTAGGGGTGCGAGGGAAGTCGTTTGTGGACGACTCGATGAGGGTAGGCCAACTGGTTCCGACGTTTCACTGGGACAGCGCAGCAGCGGCGGTCGCGAGGGTGAGGAAGGACTGCCAGGCGGCTGGGGTGAAGCTGAGGTGGGGGCCGCTCCTGTCCTTGGAGTCGCGGACCAGGACGGCGGTGGTGGTTTCGGCGACCTCGACGCACGCGCCGCCTTCGTTACTGCTGTGGGTGCTCTTGCGCCAGGCAATCTCGACGCATTCGCCGCCCTCGTTGCCGCTGTGGCTGCTCTTGAACCAGGTCGGTTCGCTGCTCATGTGGTCCCCCCGGTCGGTGGGATGGCGCGGTCGGCTCGACGGTACGGCACCGGCCCGCCGCTGGGTAGCGGCGGGCCGGTGCCTGCGGGGGCGTCACTTCACGTAGGCGGTCCACTTCTGGTCCGAGGTGCCGAGCGCCAACTCGGTGGTGGCGGGCCGGTCCAGGCCGTTCGCCTGGAGGGCGGTGCCCAGGTACTTCGCGCTCGCGATGGCGGTGCCGTTCACGCCGGGGTCGAGGTACCACCGCTGGGCGAGGTCGTTCGCGTTGCAGGCCTGCTGGGTGACGTTCGCCCCGAGGCCGTTGCTCACGAGGCACTTGCCGTAGTGGTTGCCCTTGACGGTGTAGCTGCCGTCGCCGAGCGGCGTGAGGGTCCAGGTCTGGTAGGTGAGGCCGGGGTCCCGGGTCAGCATCGTGGCGCCGAGGTACTCGTCCAGGTTGGTGCTGTCGCTCTGGGCCTGGAGGGAGGCGGTGACCGGCACGGCGGCCGTGGCGGTCCCGGAGTTGAGGACGGTGAGGCCGGAGAAGGAGACGGCCGCCGCGAGGATCGCGACGGCCTTGTGGGTGATGCGCACTGCTGCTCCTGGATTCGAGGGAGTCGCGAGCCCGTTCGGTCGGGCCCGCTCAGCCGCGAAGCTAGGTGGGTGGCGGTGCGGTTCGTCCGCAGCTCGGGAGGTGTCGGCCCGAGTGGTCACGGTGTTTCACCTGGATGGGTCAGACCTCGGTGGCGGCGGCGAACGTCACGAACGCCTGCCAGGCAGCCGGCTCGAAGGCCAGCTGGGGGCCGCTCTTGTCCTTGGAGTCACGGACGCGGACGGTGCCAGGGGTCTCGGCGACCTCGACGCACTCGCCACCCTCGTTGCTGCTGTAGCTGCTCTTGAACCATGCCGACTCGGTGCTCATCGTTCTCCCAGGATCTTCTCGATCAAGGCCAGGGTCTCTTCGGGGCCATGTGCCTGCGCCCTGAGGATGTTGTAGCGCGCGTTCATGATCTGGACCTCGTCCGGATCGCTGATCAGCCTACTGCTCGTCTGCACCTCGATATAGCCGTGCTGGGGCCGACCCTTGGGCGTGATCAGAATGAACGGCCCACCCATTCCCGCGTGCTCGGTCCGGTCCAACGGCAGTACCTGGATGACCACTCCGCGCATTCGGCCAGCGTGCAGGAGGTGGCGCAGTTGGGCCGCGTGCACGTCCCACCCGCCGAGCGGCCTGCGCAGCACGCTCTCGCAGATCACCCAGCTGAACATCCCCCGAGGCCAGCGGGTCAGGACCTCCTGGCGCGCCAGTCGCGCCGCAACCCGCATCTCGATCACCTCCTCCGAGAGGGGAGGCTGCCTCATCGCATACACGGCTCGGGCGTGCGCCTCGGTTTGGAGAAGCCCCGGGATTCCGAGCGTGGCGAAGAAGTGCGATTCGATCGACACGTCCTCCAGGCTCACGTAGTCCCGGAACCAGGCCGGGTGTCGGACTCGGGCCTTGGCCTTCGCGCTCATCACGTAGTTCCGCGCAATGGCCAACAGGCCGCCGGCGTTCAGCTCCTTGTCCAGGGCGATCAGCAGCTCCGGTTGTGGAGTGCGTACGCCCCGCTCCACCGATCGGATCAACTGCTCGGTGTACCCGACGCGTTCGGCGAGTTGCTTCTGGGTGAGGCCGGCGCGCTCCCGCAGGATCTTGATCTGCTTGCCGATCGCGCAGAGGAAGTCCGAAACCTCCGTCAGGTCCTCCGGCAGTTCCGTACGGATGTCCTCGCCCGACTCGCTCTTACGAACCGTGCCCACAGTGACCACCCCAAACAAAAGCTGTCCGCACCTGTACAAGCACTCTCTGTGCTCACCGGACCCATGGTCAGCGTACGTCCGCCCCGCCACGCTTTCTCCCATGACGACCGAAAAGCCCCTCGACAGACCGCGCCGCCACACCACCGTCCACACCGCCACGCCCAAGGGCGCCGCGCTGTGCCGACGCCTCGCGCGGCGTCAACTCGCCTGCTGGGGGCTGAACTCGACGCACACCGATCCGTTCCACTTCGCGCTGTTGATCGTCGCGGAGCTGGCCGCCAATGCCGTCCTGCACGGACGCGTTCCGGGGCGCGGGTTCGAGCTGCACCTCTCCCTCACCACCACCGCGCGCCGGGGCACCACCCTTCGCATCGAGATCAGTGACCCCAAGGGCGACAGGCCCCCCGTCCTGCCCACCGCCCCCACGCCGCACGCCCAGTGCGGCCGGGGCCTGCTCCTCGTCGCCGCTCTCAGTGACCGCTGGGGTGCCATCCCCCGGCACCCCAACTCCAAGACGGTGTGGGCCGAACTCGACCTCGCCGATGTCGCCGCCACCGATGTCGCCGCCCCCGATGCCACCTGAACCCGGCCATAGCCGGACCCCCGGTACCTCGCGCTCGTGAACCAGGAGGAGTGGGGGGTGGGGGCCCCCCGGGTGCCCCACCCCCGCCGCCGGGGGGGCCCCGCGACAGCCCGGGGGGGGGCGCCGCCAGGGGGGGGATATTACAAACTGAAGC
>NZ_JBHWIV010000001.1:49618-138528 GCF_042731675.1 Kitasatospora sp. NPDC059827
CTGGCTTTTTTTTAAAACCCCCCGGCCCCCCCCCGCCCCCCCGGCCCCCCCCCCCGGCCCCCCGGGTGGCGGGGCACCGCGCCCCCCCCCCCCCCCCACTCCCCGGCCTCCTGTTCGCCGCCGCTACAGCGCGGTGCGGTACGCCTCCAGGCGCTCGGCCAGTTCCTCCGGGTGGCCGAGCATCGGCAGGTGGTCGCCGGGCATCTTGTCCGGCTCGATGCCGAGCCGTTCGACGGCAAGCCGCCGCATGAACTCCACCGGGAAGAACCGGTCGCCGACCGACAGCAGGACCTCGGTCGGCACCTGCGGCCAGGCTTCCAGCGGCCACGGGTCGCCGAACGGCGCAGCTGCTTGCGGTTGCTGATGATTCGTCAGGAGTTCGGCGGCGAGCTCCGCCGGGGTGTCGTGCAGGTAGAGGGCGACCGGGTCCTCCTCGGTGCCCTCGGGAACGCCCCGCTGCCGGTCGGCCTCCTGTCGGGCCGCGCCGTACCCGGTGGTGTCCCACCACGCGCCCGGCGTCTCGCCCGGGGCCGGGATCTGGGCCTGGAGCATGACCAGCAGGTCCACCGGCACCCGCGCGCACACCAGCGGCCCGGTGAACCCGCCGAACGAGTGCGCCACGACGACGAGTTCGGTCCGGTCGCCGATCGCCCCGACCACCGCGTCCGCGTACGCGCCGAGCCCGGCCGACTCGTCCCCGCACGGCAGGTCCGGCGCGATCACCTCATGGCCCCGGCCGCGCAACTCGGCGGCCAGCGGCCCCCAGTACCACGCGTCCGCCGCCGCGCCGTGGATCAGTACGTACGTCGCCACCGTGCCCAACCTCCGTCTGCTCGGGAACTCGCCGCTCTCCGGTGCCAGGTGACCCCGTCACAAGCTACTCGCCCGCACCGGCCGCCCATCGGTTCCCACGACGGCCGGGCGCACGGCGGAACCCCAGGGCATGCCCGCCCGGACACCTTCGGCGCCTGTGGAGATCGGGGCGGCCTCTGGAAACCCGGGTGCTCGAACGCTTCGGTCGTGCCTACGATCGCCGGCATGGAGCGACACGTGCCCAGCGGGCTCGGTCCCGTGGACGGTCATGCTGCCCGGTGCTGGGAGCGGGGGGATGCCGGGCACGACCGGAGCATTCGGCTCCACCCCGTGCATCCGGACCGGAACCTCGCGCGGTACGTCGAGCGGATCGAGGCGGCCGGGTGGCGGCTGGTGGAGCGGACGTACCGGGACGACGGGGCTCACCGCCGGTGCTCGATGCGGTTCGCCCGTGGCGCCGGGTGAGCCCGGCCTCAGGTCAGGGTGCCCAGGGCCTGGAGGCCGGTGCGGCTGCTGCGGTAGACGGTGGAGCCGGCGGCGGCCAGCGAGACGTAGGTGTACCCGGTGCCGGAGCGGAGGTTGTCGGGGGCGTCCTGCCAGCGCGGGCTGCCGGTGGTGAGGTCGAAGGCGAACAGCCGGTCGTCGTTGGTGCCGACGTAGGCGACGCCGTTCGCGGTGGTCATCGAGCTCTCGCCGCGGCCCAGGCCCAGGGTCACGGTGGCCGTCCAGCGCGGCTCGCCGGTCTCCGTGTCCATCCCGACCAGCTGCGTCCCGCTGAGGAAGCAGACCGTCCCGTCCGCGGCCGACAGCGGGTGGTTGGTCGCGCCGCGCTGCATGCGCTGCCAGCGCACCCGGCCGGTGGCCGCCTCCAGTGAGCAGACCCACGTGGTGGTCGGGGTCCAGCCGGCGTACGTGAGCAGGACGGCGCCCCGGTGGACGACGGGGGTGGTGTTGACGCCGGGGACGGTCTCCTGCACCCAGCGCTGCTCGCCGGTGCGCGCGTCGAAGGCGCGGGCCCCGGCCCCGCCGGTGTACACGGTGTCGCCGTCCGCGACCAGGAAGTCCCCGGCACCCGACGCCTTGCTCCAGCGCGCTTCGCCGGTGGCCGGGTCGTGGGCGTGCAGTGCGCCCCCGTGGACCGCGAACACGAGGCCGCCGCCGACGGCGACCGGGGTCTGCTCGGCGGGGAGCTCGGCCCACTCCGGCACCGGCACCTGCCAGCGCACCTCGCCGGTGGCGGCGTCCAACGCCTGCAGCCCGGTCGAGGTGGCCGTGTACACGGCGCCGTCGCCCACCGCCGAGGGGCGGCCGCCCGCGGAGGAGGAGACGGCGTCGGGTGAGTCGACCGCCCGGCTCCAGCGGACGGCGCCGGTGCGGGGGTCGAGCGCGCGCAGGTTGCCGTCGGACCCGGAGACGTAGAGGTCCCGCTGCGGGCCGTCGGTCAGGAGGAGCCGCCCGTTCGCGGCCGTCGTGCTCCAGAGCCGGGGGCCGTGCTCGGCGCTCCGGTCCGCCCACCAGCGGGCCCCGCCCGCGACGGCGAGCGCGCCGATGCCGCCCGCCGCGCTCAACAGCAGCCGCCTGCGGTTGATCTGGTTGACCTGGGGGCGGGCCGGCGGGTTCTGGGCTGCTGCATCGGGATTCACTCCGTACAGGACTTCGTACCCGCTCGGATGGTTCCCGGCGCGCAACCCGGTGGCGGGCGGGGCGCAACCCGGTGGCGGGCGGGGCGCAACCCGGTGGCGGTCGGCGCGGGAATCGGGGAGGCTCGGGCGCATGGTCTCGGTATTGCAGAACGTGGCGGTCGACTGCGCGAACGCCTATGAACTGGCCCGCTTCTGGAGTGAGGTGACGGGCCGACCGCTCGGTCCGGACGACCGGCCCGGCGACGAGGAGGTGGCGGTGATGCTCACGGAGGGCCCGGTGCTGTACTTCAGTCAGGTGCCCGAGCCCAAAACGGCCAAGAACCGCCTCCACCTGTGCCTGCGCCCGGAGGGCCCGCGCGACCAGGAGGTGGCACGGCTGCTGGAGCTCGGCGCCACCCTCGTCGCCGACCGCCGCGAGCCGGACGGCGCCGGGTGGGCGGTGCTCGCGGATCCCGAGGGCAACGAGTTCTGCGTGCTCCGCAGCGCCGCCGAGCGGGCCGCCACGGAGGCGGGGGCCTGAGCCGCCGTTCGACCTCCTCGCCGACGGCCGGGATCAGTACAGGTACGGCTCGCCGATGAGGGCCGCGCCGACCTGCGCCGCCAGCCACTCGGCGTGGACGTCGTCGCCCGCGTGGAGGTAGAGCACGTGGTGCGGCGTCCACGGGTGGTCGAGGTCCTCGGCCTCGTGGTGGGTGTTGACCTGGAGGTGGGCGTGGTTCGCGGTCCGCGCCGGCCCGAGTGCGGGCACGGCCGGCCAGCAGAGGTCGTGCGACATGCCGCCCAGTACCACCGGGCGCGGTGGTGGATCACCAGCGGATATGTCGCGTCCGGACGGCCTCCTGTTCCTCACTACGGTTGTCGTACGGGCGACTACAGGTGCAGTGTCGCCAGTTCCTCCGCCGTCAGCACGAGCTCGGCCGCGGCGGCGGAGTCGCGGATGGAGGCGGGTCGGCGGGCGCCGGGGATCGGCAGGACGCCGGGGGACTGGGCGAGGTGCCAGGCCAGGCAGATCTGCTGGGGGCTGACGCCCCGGGCGCGGGCGAGGGCGTGGAACGGGGTGTCGGTCGGCGGCGCGGCGGCGCCCGGGTCGTCGACGGCGCTGGCGGAGATGCCGCCGAGGGGGCTCCAGGGGAGGAAGGCCAGGCCGAGCGCGGTGCACAGGTCGAGGGTGTCGCGGGTGGCGGTGTACGCCGGGGAGAACCGGTTCTGCACGGAGACCAGGTGCGGGCCGAGGATCTCCCGGGCGGTGCGGATCTGCGCGCAGTCCACGTTGGAGATGCCGACCAGCCGTACCGTCCCCGCGTCCACCAGCTCGCGCAGGGCGCCGACCGAATCGGCGAAGGGCACGGCCGGGTCGGGCTTGTGCAGCTGGTAGAGGCCGATGGCCTCGATGCCCAGCCGCGCGGCCGAGGCCCGGGCGGCCCGGCGCAGGTGGCGCGGATCGCCGTCGACCGTCCAACTGCCGTCCCCGGGGCGCCCCCGCCCGCCCTTGGTCGCCACCAGCACGCCGTCCGTGCCGCCGCCGTACGCGGCCAGGGCGCGGGCGACCAGGCGCTCGTTGTGGCCCACCTCGTCCGCGTGCCAGTGGTAGGAGTCGGCGGTATCGATCAGCGTCACGCCCGCGTCCAGGGCGGCGTGCACGGTGGCGACGGCCTGCTCCTCGGCCGGGCGGCCCTCGACCGACAGGGGCATCGCGCCCAGGCCGATCGCGCCGACGCCGAGGCCGCCGATCCGGCGGGTGACGGGAGTCGTGGGGAGCGTGCTCATGCGTGGGCCTCCTTGACGGCCTGGGGCAGCCAGTCGGTGACGGGGGAGAAGCGGAAGCCCTGGTGGGCCGCCCGGCCGGTGTCCATCGCGTAGCAGTGGTCGAAGGAGAACGGGGAGTGGGACTCGCCCGCACCGGCGACGGTCAACTCCGGCTCCCGGCCGACCACCTGGCCGACCACGGCGGACAACTCCCTTACGTCCAGGGCCTCCGGGGAGGCCGCGTTGACCGGGCCGGTGAAGTCCGCCTGCGCGGCCCAGGCCAGGAACCGGGCGATCTCCGGCGCGTGGACGAAGGACGCGCGCTGCGGCGACGGGTGCACGGCCACCGGCAGGCCGCGCCCGATCCGCTCCACGTAGTGCGCCAGCCGTCCGGTGAAGTCGGCGCCGCCGAGGACGTGCGCGGTGCGGACGGTGACCAGGTCGAAGGGGGCCAGCCGGGTGAGCAGGGCCTCCGCCTGGCGCTTGCCCTCGGCGTAGTTCTCCGACCGGAACTCCTGCTCGGACCAGGGGAGTCGCAGGTCCACCTGCTCGGCCGACAGGTCGAGCGCCTGCTCCGGCAGCGGCGCGCCGCCGGGGCGGCCGAGGTGGGCGTAGACCTCGACGGTGGAGGTGAGCAGGTAGCGCGGGGTGCGGTCGGCGAACACCCGCGCGGCGACGGCCGCCTGGACGGGCGTGTAGCAGACCTGGTCCACGACGGCGTCGAAGCGCCGGTCGCCGAGCGCGGCGTTCAGCGCGGCCTCGTCGTTGCGGTCGGCGCGCAAGTGGGTCACGCCCTGCGGGGCGGGGACCGAGCCGCGGTTGACCACCGTCACCGCCGCGCCCGCGTCGCGGAGCTCCTCGATCAACTGCCTGCCGAAGTAGCGGCTCCCGCCGATCACGCACACGTCCATCGTTCGGATCCCCTCTGTCCGGCCCGGTTCCGTACCGTGCCGTCCCATGCCGTGCGGTCCCGCACCGTGCCGCCCCGCCCTCTGCGGGTCGGCTTCGATGGCTAGCCTGTCGCGAATCGGACGACAGCAGTAGTGTCGAGCTGGAGCCCCCGTCATAAGGAGAACTGGTGATCGACGTCCAGCGGCTGGCCGTACTGCGGGAGGTCGCCCGCCGCGGCAGCTTCAACCAGGCGGCGCAGGCCCTGCACTGCACGCCCTCGGCCGTCTCCCAGCAGGTCGCCGCCCTCGAACGCGGCCTCGGCGCGCCCGTCGTGGTGCGCTCCACCCGGGGCGTCACCCTCACCGACGCGGGCCGCCTGCTGGTCGAGGCGGCCGACGCGATCGCCGCCGAACTCGCCGACACCCGGCAGCGCATCGACCGGCTGACCGCCGAACGGACCGCGCTGACCATCGCCACCTTCGCCAGCGGCGGCCGCCGCCTGCTGCCCGCGGCGCTCGCCGCCTTCGCCGCCGACCACCCCGAGGTGGAACTGACCGTCCTGGAGGCGGAACCGGAGGAGAGCCTGCCCGCCGTCCGCGAAGGCCGGGCCGACCTCGCCCTCGCCTACCACCTCGACGGACCGCCGCCCAGCCGCCCCGGCGACCGCTCCGGCCTGGACTGGACCCCGCTCGGCGCGGACCCGCTGCGGGTCGTCCTGCCCGTCCGGCACCCGGCCGCGATCCGCTACCGGGACCGGCCCGAGCCGCCGCACCTGGCCGAACTCGCCGACCAGCGCTGGATCCTGGGCTGTCGCAAGTCCGCCGGCCAGCTCACCCACCACGCCGCCCTGGCCGGGGTCGAGCTGCGGATCTCCTGCACCGCGACCGACTACGAGTTCGCCCAGTCCCTCGTCCGGGGCGGGATCGGCATCGCCCTCATCCCCGAGATCGGCCTCGCCCCGCACCCCGACCTGGTCGCCCTCCCCCTCGCCGAACCGGGCCCCCGCCGCCACCTCGGCCTCGCCCTCGCCCGCCGCCGCCGGGGCCACCCCGCCCGCCTGGCCGAGGACCTGGCCGCCCACCTGGCCGGCGGAGCGGCAGGCGGGTCCTGACGCAACGGGCTCTCGCGGCCCGTGTGTTCACGGCCGGGCCGCGAGTGGCTGCGGGGCGCCGGCGGGCGGGCGGGCGGGCAGGCCGGTAGCCGGGCAGGCCGGGCAGGCCGGGTAGCCGGACAGTCGGAGGGCGGGATCGCGGTGGGGCGAGCTGACGCCCCGGCGGCTGGTGGGGCCGGAGCGGCGGTTCGCCGAGGTGGTGAGCCGGCTCTGCCGTGCCGACTGCCAGGAGGAGGAACAGCGAGACCCGGAGGCGCACCGGGCCTGGGAGAGGGAGATGTCGGCTGCCGCGCCCGCCTTGGCGGCGGAGGCCGTCCACGGCGCAGCCCGCCGGGCCGGAATGCGCTGGCCCGGGGGGCGGTGGGCGGGTCAGGATGGGCGCCATGCAGGCGATCACCGAGCACATCGAGCACATGGCGGCCCGACTGGCCGAAGTCCCGGGCGTGGTGGGGGTGATGCTCGGGGGCAGCCGGGCGCGGGGGGAGCACCGTCCGGAGTCCGACTGGGACCTCGGGGTGTACTACCGGGGCGAGTTGGACCTCGCCGCCCTGGGGGAGGTGGCGGGCCGCGGGGTCGAGGTCGCCGGGCCCGGCGGCTGGGGGCCGTGGGTGAACGGTGGGGCGTGGCTGCGGGTCGACGGGGTCGCCGTGGACTGGATCCTGCGGGACCTCGACCGGGTCGAGCGGGTGTGGGCGGACTGCCGCGCGGGCCGCTACGAGGTCGGCGTGCAGGCCGGGCACCCGCTCGGGTTCTGGTCGCCCTGCTACGTCGGTGAGCTCGCGCTCGGTCGCGTACTCGCCGACCCGGCAGGGGAGTTGGCCACCCTGCGGGCGCAGGTCGCGGACTATCCCGAACCGCTGCGGGCGGCCCTGACGGCCGGGGCCTGGGAGGCGGAGTTCCTGGTCGGCGCAGCCGCGAAGGGTGCGGGGCGGGGCGACGTGCTGTACGTGTCGCTCTGCGTGTCCCGGGCGGTCGGCGTGCTGGTGCAGGGGCTGTACGCGCGGGACCGGCGCTGGTGCCTGAACGAGAAGGGCGCGCTGGCCGTCGCCGGTCAACTCGACTATGTGCCCGCCGACTTCGAGGCCCGGGTACGTCAACTGCTCGGCTCCGCCGGGGAGACGCCCGAGGCGCTGGCCGCGACGGTGGAGCGGGCGCGGCAGTTGGTCGGGGAGGTGGTGGCGGTCCTGCGCGGATGACCGCACGCGCTCCCCGCCACTCTCAAGCTATAGCGCACGGGGGGCCTTGCCGCAAGGCCCCGGTCGTGCCGCAGAATCTCCCCCTCCAGGGCGGTCCCTGGGGAGAACGGAGGAATGTCAGGATGCGCGTGGTGCTCTCCACCTATGGTTCGCGCGGTGACGTCCAGCCGCTGGCGGGACTCGCGGTGAAGCTGCGGGAACTCGGCGTGCCGGTGCGGGTGTGCGCTCCGCCGGACGAGGAGTTCGCCCGGCGGCTGGCCGTCGACGGGGTCGAGCTGGTTCCGGTCGGGCCGGCCGTGCGGGCAGCGGTGCGGGCGGCCGCGCAGGGGGCGCCGCCCGCGCCCGGGGACTTCCCCCGGCGGGTGGCCACGATGGTCGGGCAGTTCCACGAGGCCGTCGCGGCGACCGCCGGGCCGGGGGACACGGTGGTGGCCACCGGGCTGTTCCCGGCGGTGGCCGGCGCCCGGTCGGCGGCCGAGACGGTCGGCGCCCGGTTCCGGTACGTCGCCCTCCAGTCGATCATGCTGCCCTCCCCGCACCACCCGCCGTTCGAGTACCCGGGCCACCCGCATCCGCCGGGGGTGACGGACAACCGGGAGCTGTGGCAGGAGAACATCCGCACCATGGACGCGCTGTTCCGCGAGCCGGTCAACGCCCACCGGACCTCGGTGGGCCTGCCCGCCGTGGACCGTGTGCGCGACCACATCCTCACCGACCGCCCCTGGCTGGCCACCGACCAACTCCTCGGCCCATGGCCGGAGTTCGCCGGGAGCACGGTCGTGCAGACGGGGGCCTGGCTGCTGCCCGACCACCGCCCGCTGCCCGCCGGACTGTCCGCCTTCCTGGACGCCGGGGAGGCCCCGGTGTACGTGGGCTTCGGCAGCATGCCGATGCGCGGCGCGCCCGACGCGGCCCGCGACGCGGTGACGGCCGCGCGGGCCCTGGGGCGGCGGACGGTGCTCGCCCGGGGCTGGGCGGAGCTGGCCCTCGCCGACGGCGGGGGCGACTGCTTCGCCGTCGGCGAGGTCAACCAGCAGGCGCTGTTCCCCCGGGTCGCCGCCGTCGTCCACCACGGCGGCGCGGGCACCACCACCGCGGCCGCCCTGGCCGGGGTCCCGCAGGTGGTGGTCCCGCAGATGGTCGACCAGCCCTACTGGGCGGGCCGCGTCGCCGAGTTGGGGATCGGCGTGGCCCACGACGGGGCCGTCCCCACCGTCGATTCGCTGACCACCGCGCTCCGAGCGGCGCGGGCCCCGGAAGTCGTCGCGCGGGCGACGGCGCTCGCACGCGAGATCCGTACGGACGGGGCGGAGGTGGCGGCGAGGCTGCTGCTGGGCTGACGACCCGGGCGGAACCAGGAAGCCAGGGACCAGGACGTCAGGAACCAGGACGCCAGGACGTCAGGACGTCAGAAACCAGGACGTCAGGAACCAGGACGTCAGGACGTCAGGAACTGCGACCCCGAGTCCGGCAGCTTGGCGCCGTTCCGGTCGAAGAACTCCCACAGCTTGGCCGTCTTGCCCGCCGGCCGGGCCACCACGACCGTGCGCAGCGGCAGTTCGCCCACGGTGACGATGGTCGGCTCGGTGACGCTCCCGTCCGTCCAGGTGACCTTCACCCGGGCGATGTCCGGGCCGAGGCTGAGCGCGACGATCTCGCCCGGCGCCACGGTGTCGCCCTTGCCGCGGGCGCCTTGGAGGCCGCCGGAGATGTACGCGCCGCTGCGGGGGTCGAGCTTGCCGGGGGCAGGGGTGATGCCCTCCGAGTCGTGGCTCTGCCGGACCCCGTCGACCGTGAAGTAGGTGTTGATGACGTCGGAGCCGGCGTCGTAGTACTGGTCGACGTACTCCGGGGTGGGCTTGCCGACCGCCGAGTCGTACGGGCTGCGCTCCTGCCACACGGCGAGGGCCTGCTCGTACGCCCGGTCCTTGGGCGCGGTCGGCCACACCGCCTGCCACAGCTTCCACTCTTTGCCGTCCGCCGTGGTGCCCTGCCCGAGCACCACCCGGAGCGGGGTGAACGGGTCCCGCGCGGCCGGGGTGGTGGGCGTGCCCGCCGTGGGGCTCGGCGGGCCGCCGGTGCCGGAGCCGTGGCCGGTGCCCGCGGCGACCAGCGGCTGGGAGGCGGCCGGGGCCGGCCGCAGCTGGCTGATCGCCCCGCCCGCCAGCAGCACCGCCGAGGCCAGCGCCACGGCGCCGACCGCCGTCCGGCGACGGCGCCGGATCCGCCGGCCGCCCGCCACGATGTCCGCCACCGGCACCGGTCCGATCCGCGCCGTCGACGCGGCCTCGGCCAGGCCCAGCCCGACCCACAGATCGGTGTCCTTGCCCGCTTCCGGGTTCTCCATGGTCATACCGCCCCTCCGATCTCAGTCCTGTCCATCGTTTCCACCAGCGCCGGGACCAGCCGCAGCTTCGCTATGCCCTTCGCCGCGTGGCTGCGCACCGCGCCCACCGAGCAGCCCATCGCCAGTGCCGTCTGGCTGTCGCTCAGGTCCTCCCAGTGGCGCAGCACCACCGCCTCGCGTTGGCGCGGCGGCAGGGTGGCGAGCGCGGCCAGCAGCGCGCCGCGCTGGTCGGAGCGGGCGAAGCCGTCCTCCGGCCCCGCCGCGTCCGGCACCGCGTCGACCAGCAGCTCCGGCGGCCGGCGGCGCCAGCGGCGGGCGTGCTGGTTCACCAGGATCCGCCGTACGTAGGCGTACGGATCGTCGGCCCGGCGTACCTTCGACCAGGCCGCGCAGGCCTGTTCCGCCGCCGACTGCACCAGGTCCTCGGCCGCGTACTGCTCGCCGGCCAGCAGGAACGCCGTCCGCACCAGCCGTGGCCAGGCCGCGACGATGAACGTCTGGAACTCCTCGTCCCGTGTGTTCTTCGGTTCTCCCATGAGCACCTCCTCACCCACCAAGAGCCCACCCGGGGCCGGAAGCGCTTACTCCGCGGAGAAAAGGTTCGCGCCCCACCCTTCCCACGGCTACCATCCGCCGCATGATCCTCTCCCATGACGATTCAGGTGCCGGACCGGCCGTCCTCCTGCTCCACTCCGCGGTGTGCGACCGGCGGATGTGGGACGCGCAGTGGCAGGCGCTGCTCTACGCCGGCCACCGCGTCGTCCGTTGCGACTTCCGCGGCTTCGGCGAGACGCCGCTCGCCGACGGGCCGTACGCCGCCGGTGCCGACGTCCTCGCCCTGCTCGACCATCTGGGCATCGAGTCCACCGCGGTGGTCGGCGCCTCGTACGGCGGGCGGACGGCCCTGACGGTGGCGGCGCTGCGCCCGCAGGCGGTCACCGCGCTGGCGCTGCTCGGCGCCGGCCGGCCGGGCCACCAGCCCTCCGAGGCCCTGCGGGCCTTCGGTGCCGAGGAGGAGGCGCTGGTGGAGGCGGACGACCTCGACGGCGCCGTCGAGCTCAACGTCCGCACCTGGCTGGGCCCGGAGGCCGACGAGGAGACCCGCGCGTTCGTCCGCCGGATGCAGCGCCACGCCTTCGAGGTGCAGTGGGACGCGACGGGCGGGCCGGAGCAGGAGGAGGCCGACCTGGCCCGGATCACGGCCCCTACCCTGGCCGTCGCGGGCGCCCACGACCTGCCGGACTACCGCGAGATCGCCGCCGAGCTGCCGGGCCTGATGCCGAACGCCCGGCACGTCCGCCACCTCGAACTGCCCTGGGCCGGCCACCTGCCGAGCCTGGAGCGCCCGGCGGAGGTGACGGCACTGCTGACGGACTTCCTGCGGGAGTCCTCGGCGGCGCGGTAGCAGGGCGCCGGCCGGGCGGTGGCGGCGCGCCGGCGGGGCCGCAGCAGCGCGGCGGCAGCCCGGTAGCAGTGCGGTGGTGCGTGTGCGGCGGTCCGGGCCGGGGCGGCTCCGGCGAGTATCGGCCAGGGGGTGAAAAGGCCGGACTCGAACGTGCGTCGGGGGCCATCATGGACGGGTGCACTTCACCTCGGAGACCAGCTCGGACGGCGTCCTGGAACGCCCTTTCGTCCTCGACGGCGTACCCGGCGTGCTCTGGCAGCCGGACGGCTCCGGCCCCGACGGCCCTCCCGGCCCTGACGGTGCGGGCCCCGGCGCACGGCCGCTGGTGCTGCTCGGGCACGGCGGCGGGGGCGGGCAGGACCGGTGGGGGCCGCGGGAGCGGGCGCTGCGCTGCGCGCGACGGTACGGGTGGGCGACGGTGGCGATCGACGCGCCCGGGCACGGCGAGCGGGCGCGCACCGCGCAGGACGAGCGGTTCGCCACCGAGATCGGGCAGTTGCTGGCGGCCGGGCGTCCGGTCAGCGCGTGGGTGGCCCGGCACACGGCGGCGCTCGCGGAGCGGGCCGTGCCGGAGTGGCGGGCGGTGCTGGACGCCCTGGCGGACGCGACGGGGGAGGGCCTGGGGCCGGTCGGCTACTGGGGGTTGTCGCTCGGCACGGTGATCGGCGTCCCGCTCGCGGCGGTCGAACCCCGCATCGTGGCCGCGGTGTTCGGCCTGGCGGGGAACGCCGCGCTGGCGGAGGCGGCCGGGCGGGTGACCGCGCCGGTGGAGTTCGTCCTCCAGTGGGACGACGAACTCCAGCCGCGCGAGGGCGCGTTGGCGCTGTACGGGGCGCTGGGCTCGCGGGAGAAGACGCTGTACGCCAACGCCGGGGGCCATCTGGCGGTGCCCGGGTTCGAGGCGGCGGCCTCGGAGGGCTTCCTGCTGCGCCACCTCGGCGGCGGGGCGCCGGCGGCGGCCTGACCGGAGCCGTGTGCGCCGGCGCCCCGATCCGACCACATTTCCGCCACATCCACCCGGCGCTTCACAGCTTTCCCACAGCCTTCCCACGGTTTCCGCTGTCCGTATTGCCGGGATCAGTGGAATTTGTCAAGAATCAATTGGCATGGTCATATTCCGGCGCTTGTCGAGGGCGAGTAAAACTTCGCAAAGAATTGCCCTCCGCAACCACTCTGCCGGGCGTTGATTTCAACAGAATGTTGCAGCTCAGCGGCCCTGCCGTCACCCACCGTCGATTTGGTGTGACCCACCGCGCCCATCCCGCTCCGCAATCCGCAGGAGTACGGTTCCCAACGAATCGCCGAACGGGCTCCCGAGCAATCTCCCGAGCCCCCTCGGCCGTACCGGGGAATTGGTGCGCCGCATGGGTCTGCAAAAGGGTGGGGAAGGAGTCCCGGAAGGGGTTCCGCCGGTGGTCCGTCCGCTATCCGTCAAGTTGGTCGTCGAAGTCCTGCGCGGTGTCGCCCAGGTCGATTTCATGCCGTCCGCCGTGTGCGGACTCCTCTTCGTCGTCGCACTGTTCGCCGCCGGCTGGCAGTACGGCGTCTACGGCCTGCTGGGCAGTGCCGTCTCCACCGCCGCCGGGTACGGTCTCCGGCTGCGGCGGGACACCGTCGAGGCGGGGCTGACCGGGTGCAACGGGTGCCTGGTGGCGCTCGGTTGCGCGGTGTTCCTCGACCCGGGCCGCCCGGCCACGGTCGTGGTCGCGGTGCTCGGCGCGGTGGTCGCCGTGGTGGTGACCGCCGGGCTCGGGGTGCTGCTGGAAGGGCGTGGACTGCCCGCGCTGACCGCGCCGTTCTGCCTGGTCGCGACCGCCGTCACGGTGGCCGCGCCCGGCTTCCGACGGCTGTGGCCGGAGAGCGGCGGCCCGGCCGCGCTGCCCGTACCGGCCACCGGCGGCACCGGCCTGAGCTGGGAACACCTCTGGCACGGGTTCTTCGCCAACATCGGCCAGGTCTTCCTCATGCCCCAGTGGTACGTCGGCCTGCTGTTCCTGGCCGGGCTGTTCGCGGCCGGCCGGCTCGCCGGGCTGATGGCCTGCGTCGGCAGCGCCACTGCACTGCTCACCGCCCGGGTGTTCGGCGCCCCGGCGGAGGCGGTCGAGCAGGGGGTGCTCGGCTACAGCAGCGTGCTGGTGGCGCTGGCGCTGTGCGGGGTGTTCGTCGCCCCGGACGGCTGGAGCGCGGCCTACGCCGTGCTCGGCGCGGCGGCCGCCACGGTGCTGACCCCGGCGCTCGGCGCGGTCACCGCGCCGTTCGGCGGTCACGCCTTCACCTGGCCGTTCGTCCTGACCACCCTGCTGTTCCTGGCGGCGGTGCCGGCGATTCCCCGACTGCGTCGGATCTGAACCCGCACTCGCCCTAACCTGGTATTCCGTCGGCCAACTCCCCTGCAATTCCTATGACTTGCATTTCGTCGGATTCTCGGAAAGGAGAAGTGGTTCCGATGAACCTCTCCCCGCGTGAGATGGACAAGCTCTACATCTACGTCGTGGCCGATCTGGCCCGCAAACGCCGCGACCGCGGCGTCAAACTCAACTACAGCGAGGCCTGCGCGCTGATCAGCGAGGCCATCATGGAGGGGGCCCGGGACGGCCGCACCGTCGCCGAGTGCATGGAGATCGGCAAGCAGGTCGTCAGCAACGCCGAGGTCATGCCCGGCGTCCGCGAGATGCTGCCGCTGCTCCAGGTCGAGGCCGCCTTCCTGGACGGCACCAAGCTGGTCTCCTGTCACGACCCCGTCGGTGCCTGACCCATGACCGCACCACAGTCCGCCACGGTCGTGCTGGCCGGCGGGCACGAGAGCGATGGCGGCCGCGACCTGGCCGCCCTGGTCGGGCACCCGCCCGGGGTGGGCTCGCCCGTCGTGGACGCCGCCGCCGCCGGGCGCCCGCTCGCCGAAGCCGTCCGGTCCGCCCTGGCGGCCGGGGACGGGCCGGTGTGCGTCGTCCCGATGACCCTCGGTCGCGACCCGAAACTGATCGCCGACACCGCCCGCGCGCTGCGCTGGCTCGCCGCCGGCGAGGGCCGCGGACGGCTCGCGCTCACCGCACCCTTCGGCGCCGCCGAGCACCTGATCGGCTGGCTGCGCGCCGCCGCGGCCACGGCCGGCGACGGGGACGCCGTCCTGGTCACCGCCCCGGCAGCCGGGCCCTTCGAGGACGCCGAACTGTTCCGGATCGCCCGGCTGGTCCGCCAGTACGGGCGCCACCACCGGGTCGAGGTCGCCTTCACGGGCGGCGACCCCGACCCGGCCGAGGGCGTCGAACGCTGCCGGCTGCTCGGCGCCGAGCGGGTCACGGTCGTCCCGGCCTCCTTCGGCACCGCGCTGCCCCCGGGCCCGACCGGCGAGGGCGTCCGGGACGGCGGCCCGCTGCTGCGCCCGGCCGCGATCGCCGGAGTGGTCGCGGCCCGCACGGCGGCGGCGCTGCACCTGCTCGGCCACGGCGAGGACGGCATCCTGGCCGGCCTCGACGCCGAGCACGGACACGGCTACGCCCACAGCCACGGCCCGGGCGAGGCGCACCACCACCACGGCCACCCGCACGCCCCCACGCACCCGCACCTCCACCCCCATGCAGACACCCACCCCCACCCCCACGCACCAGCACCCGCACACACCCCCCACTGAACCGGCAGAGAGGAAGGCCAGCCATGTCCGGTGGCGCCGCATACCTGTACGGCGACGACCCGGTGGAGATCAACGCCGGCCGCGCCAAGGCCACGATCACGGTCAGCAACACGGGCGACCGCGCGATCCAGGTCGGTTCCCACTACCACTTCTTCGAGGCCAACCGCGCCCTCGACTTCGACCGCAACGCCGCCTTCGGCAAGCACCTCGACATCCCGGCCGGCACCGCCGTCCGCTTCGAGCCGGGTGACACCAAGGACGTCACCCTGGCCGAGTTCGGCGGGCACCGCCGCCTGGTCGGTTTCAGCAACCTCGTGGATGGCGGCATCACCGCGCGCGACACCCGTGCCCGGGCCATCGACCGGGCCATCGCGCGCGGCTTCAAGGGCACCAACCTCGACCTCAAGGACGACGACCTGCACGGCAGGGACTTCCACACCCGGACCCACTCGGAGGGCGACCGCTGATGGCCATGCTGTCCCGCAAGCAGTACACCGACCTCTTCGGCCCCACCGTCGGTGACCGCTTCCACCTGGCCGACACCAACCTCGTGGTCGAGGTCGAACAGGACTTCAACCAGGGCCACTACGGCGACGAGGCCGTCTACGGCGGCGGCAAGGGCATCCGCGACGGCATGGCCCAGGACCCGGCCGCCACCTCGGCGCAGGGCGCGCTCGACCTGGTGATCACCAACGTCGTCGTACTGGACCCGGTGCTCGGCGTGGTCAAGGGCGACATCGGCGTCAAGGACGGCTTCATCACCGCCGTCGGCAAGGCCGGCAACCTGCACACCCAGAGCGGGGTGCACCCCAAGCTGGTGATCGGCCCCGGCACCGAGGTGATCTCCGGCGAGCACCTGATCGCCACCGCCGGCGGCATCGACACCCACATCCACTTCATCGCCCCGCAGCAGGCCCAGGAGGCGCTGAGCAACGGCATCACCACCCTGATCGGCGGCGGCACCGGCCCCTCCGACGGCACCAACGGCACCACCTGCACCCCCGGCCCGTGGAACATCGGGCGGATGTACCAGGCGGTCGAGGACCTCCCGGTCAACGTCGGCCTGCTCGGCAAGGGCAACGGCTCGCTGCCGGGCGCGCTGCGCGAGCAGGTCGAGGCCGGGGTGTGCGGGCTCAAGGTGCACGAGGACTGGGGCAGCACCCCGGCGGCCATCGACAGCGCGCTGCGGGTCGCCGACGAGTACGACGTGCAGGTGGCCATCCACACCGACACCCTCAACGAGTCCGGCTTCTTCGAGGACACCCTGTCCGCGATCGACGGCCGTACCATCCACACCTTCCACACCGAGGGCGCGGGCGGCGGCCACGCCCCCGACATCATGCGGATCGCCGGCGAGCCCAACGTGCTGCCGTCCTCCACCAACCCGACCCTGCCCTACACCGTCAACTCGGTGGACGAGCTGCTCGACATGGTGATGGTCTGCCACCACCTCAGCCACGACATCCCCGAGGACGTATCCTTCGCCGACTCCCGGGTGCGCGCCGAGACCATCGCCGCCGAGACCGTGCTGCACGACGAGGGCGTCATCTCGATCTTCTCCTCCGACTCGCAGGCCATGGGCCGGATCGGGGAGTCCTTCACCCGCGCCTTCCAGACCGCCCACCACTGCAAGGCGCAGCGCGGCAAGCTGGACGGCGACAGCGAGCGCAACGACAACGTCCGGGTGCTGCGCTACCTCGCCAAGCTCACCATCAACCCGGCGATCGCCTCCGGCACGGCCGAGCACATCGGCTCGCTGGAGCCCGGCAAGCTCGCCGACATCGTGCTGTGGCCGATCAACTCCTTCGGCGCCAAGCCCAAGCTGGTCATCAAGGGCGGCCTCATCAACTGGGCGCTGATGGGCGACCCCAACGCCTCGCTGCCCACCCCGCAGCCGGTCTACTACCGGCCCATGTACGGGGCGTTCGGGCGGGCCAAGCAGGCCACCCGGATCACCTTCATGTCCCAGGCCGCCGTCGACCTCGGGGTGCCGAAGGAACTCGGCCTGGACAGCCGGGTGCTGCCGGTGCGGCACTGCCGCTCGGTCGGCAAGCAGCACATGGTGCGCAACGACGCGCTGCCGAAGATCGCGGTCGACCCGGAGACGTACAAGGTCACCCTGGACGGCGAGCCGGCGACCATCGAGCCGGCCCGCGAACTGCCGCTCAACCACCTGTTCTACCTCGCATGAGCAGTGCCGGCCCGGGGCCCACCGACGCGGGGCTGGACGCCCTGCTGGTCAGCCTCCAGCTGACCGACTCGGCCTTCCCCAGCGGCTTCTACACCCTCTCGCACGGCCTGGAGGGCTACGCCCAGGCCAAGGCCGTCACCGCCGACACCATGCCGGTGCTGCTCGCCGACCTGCTGCGGCACAGCGTCGGACCGGCCGACGCCACGGCGCTCGCCCTGGCCCACCGGGCCGCCGGCGCCGGGGACTGGGCGCTGCTCACCGAGACCGACCAGCGGCTGCACGCCACCAAGCTCAACCGCGAGCTGAGGCTCGCTGCCACCCGCACCGGGCGCCAACTCCTGGACATCGCCCGGGAGTCGGTGGGTGGCGAGCCGCTGGAGCGGTACGCCGCCCTGGTCGCGGACAAGCGCGCCCCCGGCTGCCAGGCGGTGGCCGCCGGGGTCGCCTACGCCTCGGCCGCCGTCCCCGTCGAACAGGCCGTGGCGGGCGACCTGTTCGCCTTCTGCACCAGCTTCGTCGGCGCCGCGCTGCGGCTGCGGCTGACCGACCACCGCAAGGCGCAGGTGGTGCTGCGGGCCACCGCCCCGGTCATCCGGGAGGTCGTGGCGGCCGCGCTGGAGCGGGAGTTGGCGGACCTCGGCGGCTGCGTGCCGGTCGCGGACGCGATGTCCGGGCGGCACGAACGGGCCGAGGCCCGGCTGTTCGCGAGCTGAACACCCCGCTGAACGCTGGACACCCCTACGAATGGAGGAGGACCCCATGACCGAGAACGTGCTCCGGGTGGGCATCGGCGGCCCGGTCGGCTCCGGCAAGACGGCGCTCATCGAGGCGCTGGTCCCGGTGCTGATCGAGCGCGGCCACCGCCCGGCGGTCATCACCAACGACATCTACACCCAGGAGGACGCCCAGCACGTCCGCCGCACCCTCGCCGGGGTGCTCGACCCGGAACGGGTGGTCGGCGTCGAGACCGGCGCCTGCCCGCACACCGCCGTGCGCGACGACCCGACCATGAACCTGGCCGCCGGGGCCGAGATGCTGGAGCGCTTCCCCGACGTCGACACCCTGCTGTACGAGTCCGGCGGCGACAACCTGACCCTGACGTTCAGCCCGGTGCTGGTCGACCTCTTCCTGTTCGTCCTCGACACCGCCGAGGGCGAGAAGATGCCCCGCAAGCGCGGCCCGGGCATCACCGAGTCGGAGCTGCTGGTCATCAACAAGATCGACCTCGCCCCGTACGTGCGCGCCGACCTCGGCGTCATGGAGTCCGACGCACGGCGGGTCCGCGAGGGCGGGCCGGTGGTGCTCACCAACTGCCTGACGGGGGAGGGGCTGGAGGAGATCGCGACCTTCCTGGAGACCTTCCGCAAGGTCCCGGCATGACGGTGTCCGTGCGCGCCCCCGAGGGGCAGCGGCCGGTGCCCCGGCTCGACCCCCGGCACTACGAGCCGGCCCGGGTCCCGCAGGCGGTCCGCCGGTACGCCGGGACGCCCGACACCCTCGCGGTCGGGCGCCCCGGCAAGGTCGGGCTGCTGGAGCTGGCCTTCGAGCGGATCGGCGGGCGCACCGAACTCACCGGCCACTACCAGAAGTCGCCGCTGCAGATCATGCGCCCGCTGTACTTCGACCCGGCCCGCCCCGACCTCGCCGTCACCCTGCTGATGTCCACCGGCGGCGGCATCCTCCAGGCCGACCGGCTGCGTACCGACATCCGCTGCGGGGCCGACACGGCGGTCCACCTGACCACCCAGGCGGCCACCAAGGTCTACCGGATGGAGCACGACTACGCGACGCAGCTGGTCAACCTGGAGGCCGGGCCCGGCGCCTACGTGGAGTACCTGCCCGAGCCGGTGATCCCCTTCGTCGACTCGCGCCTCTACCAGCGCACGGTGCTCACCGTGGACCGGGGGGCGACCGTCCTGGCGGGCGAGACCGTCCTCGCCGGCCGCCTCGCCCGGGGCGAGCGCAACGCCTACCGGGTCTTCGCCTCGGACCTCGAAGTGCGGCGCCCCGATGGCGAGTTGGTGGCCCTGGACACCGTCCGGCTGGAGCCCGCCGGGGCCGGCGTCACCGGCCCCGCCGTACTCGGCGGCCACGACGTGATGTCCAGCCTCTACGTGCTCAGCCCGCTCGCCCCCGCCGCCCGGATCGCCGACGCGCTGTACGAGGCCCTGGCCGACCGCGGCCTGCTGTACGGGGTCAGCGTGCTGCCGCAGGACAGCGGCGCCTGGCTACGGCTGCTCGACTCCGACACCCGCGCCTGCGCCGCCGCCCTGCGGGCCGCCTGGGACGCCGTCCGCCGGCTGCTGATCGGGGCGCCGGCGCCGGAGCTGCGCAAGACCTGACGGGGCCGGGGCCGGGGGCGGGGGCGGGGGCCTTGCCGGGCCCGGGCGGCCCGGCGGGCCCGGAGCCCTGGCGGCCCTAGGAGTCCCGGTCGGCCCGGGGGCGCAGGTCCGCGTCGGCGAGGCGGGCGATCTGCCGGTGGCTGAGTTCGACCGTGCGGTTCATGTGCCGGAGCAGGAAGGCCAGCTCGTCCTCGCTGTCCTCGGCGAAGATCGCGGCCCAGTCGCCGCCGAGCTCGCGCCAGACCTCCCCGAAGCGCGCCAGTGCGTCGGGGAGGACGGCGACCAGCACCCGGCGGCGGTCGGCCTCGTCCCGCTGCCGGGCCACCAGGCCCGCCTTCTCCAGGCGGTCGACCAGTCGGGTCGCCGAGCCGCTGGTCAGTCCGGTCAGCTCGGCGACCCGGCCGGTGGTGACGGGGCCGTCCTCCAGGGTGAGCAGGTTGAGGCACTGGACGTCGGTCGGGTGCATGCCGAGGTGGTCCGCGACGGCCTGGTTGAACAGCACGTAGGAGGCCAGGTAGCGGCGCGAGAGCGGCCAGAGCCGGGCCAGCAGTTCGTCGCGGTGGGGCGTCATGGGGCCAGGGTAACCGGCAATCCGTTAATCATTTGCGCCGCGCAGAGATCTCTTCGTATGTTGTCTGCATGACGCAGATAATGTCTCGACCCCCCGTCGCCGTCACCGGAGCCACCGGCGCCCAGGGCGGCGCCACCGCCCGGGCCCTGCTCCGGGCCGGCCGCCCGGTCCGGGCCCTCACCCGCGACCCCGGCTCCCCGGCCGCCCGCGAACTCGCCGCCCTCGGCGCCGAGCCGGTCCGCGCCGACTTCGACGACCCGGCCTCGCTCGCCGCCGCCCTCGACGGCGCCGGGAGCCTCTTCGCGATGTCCACCCCGTTCGGGACGGACCTCGACACCGAGGTCCGCCAGGGCATCGCCCTGCTCGACGCCGCCCGCGCGGCCGGCACCGTCCGGCACGTCGTCCTCACCTCCGCCACCAACGCCGACCGCTCCACCGGCATCCCGCACTTCGACTCCAAGCAGCGCATCGAACAGCACCTCTCCGGCCTCGACCTGCCCTGGACGGTCATCGGCCCGGCGGCCTTCCTGGACAACTACGCCAACGACTGGACCCTCGCCTCGCTGCGCGAGGGGGTCCTCCCGTTGCCCATGCCCCCCGGCGTCCCGCTCCCGGTGATCGCCGCCGAGACCATCGGCGACTTCGCGGCCCACGTCCTGGCCCACCCGGACGACTACGCGGGGCGGCGCATCGACATCGCCTCCCAGTGGTGCACCGGCGAACAGATCGCCGCTGCCATCACGGCGGCGGCCGGCCGGCCGGTCCGCTGCCAGGAGGTGCCGCTGTCCGTCGTCGAGACCTACTCCCAGGACCTCGCCGCGATGTTCCGCTACTTCCAGGAGGTCGGCCTGGAGATCGACACCGACACCCTGCACGCCGAGACCCCGGCCGTCGAGTGGCGCACGCTGGAGTCCTGGGCCGCCGGGCAGACCTGGGACCTCTGACCCGCTCCGCCCCGTCGGCGAGGCCGGTGCGGGACCACCGGTGTCACCGATGACGGACCGCGCCCCTACGATGACCGTCATGAATTCTGGGGGGCCGGGGCTCCAACTCATCGACGGACGCTTCGAACTGGTGGAGCGGCTGGGCGGCGGCGGCATGGGACTGGTGTGGCGGGCACGCGACACCCTCCTGGAGCGCGAGGTGGCCTTGAAGGAGGTGCGCCCGCCCGACCCGGCCGACCTCGCCGGCGACCCGGGCGCGGCGGCGGTGCTGCGCGAGCGGGTCCTGCGGGAGGCCCGGTCGCTGGCCCGGCTCAACCACCCCCACGTGGTGACGATCCACCACATCGTCGACCGGCCCGAGTACCCGCACCCCTGGCTGGTCATGGAGCTGGTGACCGGCGGATCGCTGCACGACCGGCTCGCGCGCGGCCCGATGACGCCCCTGGAGGCGGCCCGGCTCGGCCGCGGGGTGCTGTCCGCCCTGAGCGCCGCGCACGCGGCCGGCATCCAGCACCGCGACGTCAAGCCCGGCAACGTCCTGCTGCGCCCGGACGGCACCCCGGTCCTCACCGACTTCGGCATCGCCGCGCTGTCGGAGGCGCCCAGCCTGACCACCACCGGCGCCCTGATCGGCTCGCCCGAGTACATAGCCCCCGAGCGGGTCCGCGGCGAGGAGGGCAACCCGGCCTCCGACCTGTGGTCGCTCGGCCTGATGCTGTACGTCGCGGTGGAGGGGCAGCACCCGCTGCGGCGCGCCACCACCCTCGCCACGCTGGCCGCCGTCCTGGACGAGCCGGTACCGGCCCCGGTACGGTCCGGGCCGCTGGGCCCGGTGCTCGCCGCCCTGCTGGTGCGGGACACGGCCGCGCGCCCCGACGCCTGGCAGCTCGACCGGCAGCTCGCCGACGCCGAGGTCGCGGCGGCGGCCGAGGCCCAGGCCGGGGCGGTCGGCACGGTCCGCCTGCTCCCGCCCGCGGCCGCCGCCGCGAGTGCCACCGCCTCGACGGCCACGGCCACCGCCCCGCCGCCGACCGGGTACGTCACGGGCCACCCCACCGGGCAGACCTACGGCCCGCCGCAGACCCTCGCCCAGGAGCCGCGCGACGCGACGCCCCCGCCCCGGCCCGGCAGGCTGCGCGGCGCGCTGCGCACCGGCTACCTGGTGCTGGTCCCGGTGCTGATGGTGAGCATCGGCTTCGCCGTCCAGCACTTCGCGGCCCGGGGCGGCGACAGCACCGCCACCCCGCCGGCGGCCTACCCGGGCCTGCTCACGCCGACGGGCGCGCGCGGCGCGATCCAGTCCATGAGCCAGAAGTCGGGCGGCCGCGCCTTCCTGGAGTTCACGCTCCGGCAGGACTCCGGCGACGCCCTCGTCGCGACCGCCGCCAACCCGAACCTCTACGACAGCCTCTCCTACCGCGACGGCAAGTCCACGCCCGGCATCCGCTCCGGCACCGTGGCCTTCGGCGAGAAGCCGCTGGACCTCCGGTCCGTCAACTGGGACGCCCTCCCCGCGCTGCTGCAACGGGCCGACGCCGAACTCGGCATCACCCACCCGACCAGCCACTACGTGCTCCTGCACGACGCCCAGGGGATGGGCGACACCGAACCGTCGCTGCTGGTGTACGTCGCGGACGCCTACGGCACCGCCTACCTCAGGGCGGACTTCGACGGCACGGTCGTGAAGGCGTACCCCCGCACCTGAGGACCGGTCGGTCCGGTCAGGGCCGTTCAGGGCCGGTCAGTCGGTCGAGGGCCGGGCCCAGCGCTCCACGAACTTCCGCTGCCAGGGCGTCTCCACGGCGTGCCGGCCGTAGTGCTCCCGCACGTACCCGACCGCCTCCGCCGCCGGCACGCCGTCCAACACGGCGATGCAGGCCAGGGCCGTTCCGGTGCGCCCGCGACCGCCCGCGCAGGCGAGTTCGACCCGCTCGCCGGTGCAGCGCTCCCAGGCCTCCCGGAAGGCGTCGGCGGCGTCCGTGCGGTCGGCGGGCAGCCGGAAGTCGGGCCAGCGCACCCAGCGGCTCTCCCAGGGGAGCGGCTTCGGTTCGCGCCCCAGCAGGTAGATGCCGAAGTCGGGGCGCGGGCCCGGCGGCAGCGGGTTGCGGACGCCGCGGCCGCGCAGCAGCCGCCCGGAGGGCAGGCGCAGCACGCCCGGGGCGTCGGGCTCCCAGCCGGTGGTGGACGTGTGGTCGGTCATGGTCGCCGGTGTCGCCTTTCAGCGGGGATGGCCGTCGCGGTGGCCGTTGCGTTGGCCGTTGGGGTGGCCGTTGGGGTGGCCGTTCAGAGGTCGGCGTGCCCGACGAGCTTCGAGCAGCGCTCCCACAGCTCGGCCCGGGCCCGCAGGTCGTAGGCCTGGCGGTTGGCGCGGGCCTCGCGCAGCCGGTCGTAGTAGCGGCCGGTGGTGCCGGTCAGGGCCGGGTCGGTGACCAGCCGGTGGGTGGCGGTGACGCCGTCCTCCAGGCTGTCGATGCTGTGGCCGATCTCCCGGAGCACCATCTTGGTGGGCATGTACGTCGACGGGTGGAGGCTGTTGACGGTCACTTCGGCGGCCGGCACCCGGGCGGCGAGCTCCATGCCGCAGGCGATCTGGGCGAGCTTGCTGCGGCAGTACGCGCTGGTGCCGTCGTAGCCGTTCTCCAGCATGAGGTCGTCGAAGTCGATCTCCTGCTGTCCGGCGGAGGCGACGTTGACGATCCGGGCGGGCGCGCAGGCGCGCAGCAGCGGCAGCAGTTCGAGGCTGAGCAGGAAGCCGGCCAAGTGGTTGACGGCGAAGCGCAGTTCGTGGCCGTCGGCGCTGGTGCGGCGGGTGCGGCCGTCGGGTTCGCCGGCGCCTATGCCCGCGTTGTTGACGAGGACGTCGAGCCGGCCGGTGGTGGCGCGGACCTCGGCCGCGAGGGCGCGGACCTGCTCCAGCTCGGCGAGGTCGGCGAGCAGGGTGGCCGGGCGGGCCGTCCCGTGGGCCTCGGCCACCTCCCGGGCGGTGCGGTCGAGCCGGTCCCGGTCGCGGCCGTGCAGCAGGAGGGTGGCGCCCTCGGCGGCCAGGCGGTGGGCGAGGGCGCGGCCGAGGCCGTCGGTGGAGCCGGTGATGAGAACGGTCCGCGGTGGGGTGGGCGTGGTCATCGGGACTCCTGTCAACGGGTGTGGCAGCGGATCCGGTTCAGGATGCCACGTGCAGCCGCGCGCCGCCGGGCATCCCGGCGCGGTGGGCGAGGGCGGCCGCCTCGCCGCGCGAGCCGACACCCAACTTGGCCAGGATGTTGGCGACGTGGAACTTCACCGTGGACTCGCTGATGTGCAGCTCCGCGGCGATGTCCCGGTTGCGGCGGCCCTGGGCGAGCTGGTCGAGCACCTCCAGTTCGCGCGGCTGGAGCCCGTCCAGCGGGTCGGTGACGGCGGTCGGCGAGGGCATGCCGAGCGGCAGCTCCACCGTCACGGTGGTACCCCAGTTGGGGACGGACTCGACCTCGTAGCGGCCGCCCAGGGCGGTGATCCGGTCGGCGGTGCGGTGGACGGCGAGGGCGTCCGAGGCGAGCAGCCCGAGGCCGTCGTCGCGCACCACGGTGCGCAGCGCGCCGTCCGCCGTGAACTGCCAACTCAGGTGCAGCCGACCGGGCTTCTCCTGCTCCATCATCAGCATGACGGCGCACTGCACGGCGGCCCGGGCGGTGTGCGCGGTGTCCGCGGGGATGGACCGGGTGGCGTCGGACGGCGGCGCGAGGTCGAGCCGGACCCCGGTGTGCCGCAGCAGCGGGCGCAGTTCGCGGGCGAGCCGGGCGAACGCGGCGTCGGCGGGCTCCTCGCTGAGCTCGCGGTCCAGGTCCGCGGCCCGGCGCAGGTCGAGCAGGGCGGTGACGGCCAGGTCGGTGGCGGCCCGGCGGGCGGCGCGGTCGTCCAGGTCGGCCGAACGCAGCGGCGCCAGGACGGCGGTCAGCGCGGCGCTGTGGGTGCCGGTGAACTCGGCGATGGTCCGGGCCCGGGTGACGGCCGCGGTACGGGAGATCATCGCCTGGCCGGGCGCGGCGTCGGTGGCGCGGTGCTCGGAGTGGGCGATCACCAGCTCGCACACCTGCTGGAGGACGGCGAGCGCACCGGCCGGCACCGGCGCGGCGTCGCCGCGGACCAGGACCAGCAGCACCTCCTTGTCGTCGGCCGGAGCGGCGATCACCACCACCGGCCGGGTCCGGCCCGCCAGTTCGGCCTCGCCCTGCCAGGGGCGGCCGGCCGAGGTCGTCCCGGCGGCCCGCTCGGCGAGCCGGGACAGCTCCAGCCCGGAGAGGCCGCCGACCAGCTCGCGCGGGCCGTGGGCGTTGGCGGGGGAGTAGGCGCAGACACCGCTGAGGTGGGCGATCGCGACGTGCGGGACGAGCGTGCGGACCACCGCCGACAGCCGCGGCACCACCTCGGGCCGGGGCGCGCGCAGCACCTCGACGGCCCGCGCCAGCGCGTCCTCGGGGCGGCCCCAGTGCTCCCGCCAGGCCTCGTCGGGGCCGGGGCCGTCCACCGCGTCCATGCCTTCGTGCGACTCCATGCCTGCGTCCATGCCCTTCACCCTAGTTCCGGGGCCGCCCCCGGCCGCCCCTCCCTTCGGCCAGGTGGAACTGTCCGAACGGCCGGCCGGGGGCCTGCGGCCGGCGCCGCAGGATGGAGCCGTCGGAACGAACAACCCCCGGACGGACAACGCCCGGACGAACCGAGGATCCTCCATGACCAAGGCCATCGCTTTCCCCCGGTACGGCGACGCGGACGTGCTGCGCCCGATCGAGCTCGACCTGCCCGCCCCCGGGCCCGGCCAGGTGCGGGTCGCGGTCCGCGCGGTCGGCGTCAACCCGCTGGACCACAAGGTGCGCAGCGGCGCGTTCGACGGCATCTTCCCGGTCACCTTCCCCGCCGTGCCGGGCTACGAGGTCGCCGGGGTGGTGGAGGCGGTCGGCGCGGAGGTCACCGCCTTCGCCCCCGGCGACGAGGTGTTCGGCGCCCTGATGGGCGGCGGCTACGCCGAGCACGCGCTGCTCGACGCCGACCAGGTGGTGGCCAAGCCCGCCACCTTGAGCTGGGAGGAGGCCGCGGCGATCCCGGTCGCCGCCGAGACCTCCGAGCGGGTCCTCGACGTCCTTGACGTGCGCTCCGGGGAGACGCTGCTGGTGCACGGCGCCGCCGGGGCCGTCGGCACCCTGCTGCTCCAGTTCGCCCGGGCCCGCGGCATCACCGTGATCGGCACCGCGAGCGAGGCCAACCACGCCTACCTGCGGGAGCTGGGCGCGATCCCGGTGACGTACGGCGAGGGTCTGGCCGAGCGGGTGCGGGCGGCCGCGCCGGGCGGGGTCGACCGCGTCCTGGACGCGGCGGGCAAGGGAGTGCTGCCGCTCTCCGTCGAACTCGCGGGCAGCGCCGAGCGGGTGCTGACGATCGCCGACATCCCCGGCGCGCAGGAGCACGGCATCCGCTTCAGCGGCGGGGCCGAGGGCGGCGAGTCGTACCACGGGCGCGCCTTCGCGGCCGCCCTCGCCCTGCACCGGGCGGGCACCCTGCGGCTGCCGCTGCACCGGGTGCTCCCGCTGGCGGAGGCGGCGCAGGCGCACCGGATCAGCGAGGACGGGCACGTGCGGGGGAAGATCGTCCTCACGGTCTGAGTGGCCTGAGTGGTCCGAGTGGTCTGAGCGGTCCGAGCGCTGCCGCCGTCCGGGCCGGTCCGCTGTCGGCCCGGTCCGCTGTCGGCAAGGGCCCGTCGGGCGGAAGTCCGGCCCCGCGCCGCCGCGCTCGGTAGAGTCCCGCCATGGTGACTCTGAACGCGGCGGGGCGGCTGGCCGGCCGCTCCTGCGTGGTGACCGGCGCGGCCAGCGGCATCGGCCGGGCCGTCGCGGAACGCTTCGTCCGGGAGGGCGCGTCGGTGGTGGCCACCGACCTGGACGCCGAGGGGCTGGGCCGGCTGGCCGGGCGGTTCCCGGAGGCCGTCGGCACGGTGGTCGGTGACGTGTCCGTCGACGCGGACGCCCGCCGGATGGTCGCGGCGGCCGTCGAACGGCACGGGCGGATCGACGTGCTGGTGGCCAACGCCGGGGTGATCCCGCTGATGGACATCACCGAGGCGAGCGCCGAGGACTGGGACCGGGTGATGGCCGTCGACGGCCGCGGCATGTTCCTCACCTGCAAGTACGCGATCGAGGCGATGCTCGCCCAGGAACGGCCGGGCGGCTCGATCGTCTGCCTGTCCTCCATCTCGGGCGAGGCCGGCCAGCGCGGCCAGGCGGTGTACGGGCCCGCCAAGTTCGTCGCCTCCGGGCTGACCAAGCACCTCGCCGTCGAATGGGCGGACCGCGGCATCCGGGTCAACGCCGTCGCCCCCGGCACCATCGGCACCGAGCGGGTCGCCCGGCTGCGGGACGAACCCGGCGGGCCCGAGTACCTGGCGGCGATCGAGAAGCTGCACCCGATGGGCCGCCTCGGCGACCCGGCCGAGGTCGCCGCCGCCGTCCTCTTCCTCGCCTCCGAGGAGGCCTCGTTCATCACCGGGGCCGTCCTGCCGGTCGACGGCGGCTACCTGGCGCAGTAGCGGGCGGGGCGCGGGGCCGATCAGGCGCCGCCCGCCGTTCCGAGCTCGCGGACCCAGACGGGCAACGGCGGGAGGGGCGGCCCCGGGATCCAGTTCCCGTCCGCGTCCAGGACGTCCCCGTCGTTCGGGGGTTCGTCGAGGTCGCCGATGTCCACCAGTTCGGTGCGCAGGACCGTGCCGGGCTCGTCGTCGGCGAGGTGGTCCGCGACGATCGGGCCGAGGTCCGTGGTCGGCAGGTAGTTCCCGCGGAACGGCAGGTCCCGCGGCCCGACCGAGCCGGTCGAGCAGCGCAGTTGCCCGGCCAGCACGTCGTGCCAGACGTAGAAGGTGGCCGGCCCGTGGTGGCCGAGTGCCCGGACCCGCTCCCGGAGCAGGGCGGCGGTGCGCTCGAAGGCGTCCACCACCTGCTGGACGGTCAGCGTCCGCCGGTCCTCCTCCTCGGCGGTCATCCGCCAGGTGTTGGTCTCCTGCTCCGCCGGACGGTCGTTCGGGTCCAGTACCAGCGGGTCGTCCGCGAGTTCGGCGATCCAGGTGAGCAAGGGCATGGCGGCAGTATCCCAGCCGCTCTCGCCCGCCCGCCCGCGCCGGGCGGGGGCGGGCGGGGGCGTTCGTGGGCGGACCGAAAATGCGGTGGCGCCCGCCCGTCGCGGCGTGCTGGAGTGGTCGGATGGATCGTGATCATGTACTCGCCGTGTTCGACCAGCGGATCCGGCGCGACGCGCGGCCGGACGGCCCCGACGTCCGGGTCGAGCGCGACGGCGCCGTGGTGCGCCAGGTGGGGGGCGAGCACGCCTGGAACGGCATCGTCTGGTCCGGCCTGGACGAGGCCGGGGCGGACGCCGCGATCGCCGCGCAGGTCGCCCACTTCACCGGGCTGGGCCTGGAGTTCGAGTGGAAGACCTACAGCCACGACCGCCCCGCCGACCTCGGCCGGCGGCTGCTCGCGGCCGGGTTCACCGCCGAACCCGACGAGGCGCTGATGATCGCCCGGATCGCGGACCTGCCCACCGACGCGGCCCTGCCCGAGGGCGTCCGGCTGGAGCCGGTGACCGACGAGGCCGGGGTGGACCTCATGGTGGCCGCCCACGATCTGGCCTTCGGGGCCGCATCCCCGACCCTGCGCGGGCGCCTGCTCGACCACCTCCGGCACGACTCGGAGACGCTGCTCATGGTCGTCGCGATGGCCGGCGACCAGCCGGTGAGCGCCGCCCGGACGGAGCTCACCCCGGGCACCGGCTTCGCCGGCCTGTGGGGCGGCGGCACCGTCCCCGGCTGGCGCGGTCGCGGCATCTACCGCGCCCTGGTCGCCCACCGCGCCCGCCAGGCCGCCGCACTCGGCTACGAGTACCTCCAGGTCGACGCGAGCGACCAGAGCCGGCCCATCCTGGAGCGGCTCGGCTTCGCGCGGCTCAGCACCACCACGCCGTACGTGTACCAGCCGTAGGGCGGGCCTTAGGGCCCGTCTTCAAACTCCCGCCTGCGGGGCGGCGTTGGGGCACGCGCCTCGCCGCGTTGTCGTCGGTCGCCGATGGCCCCCAGCCTTCGGCCGGGAGGTGCCCCCACCGCATGGACTCCCTCCTCCGCCTTGCGATGCACGCACCCCAACGCCGCCCCGCCCGCCCTCCGGGCGGACGACGGGAGTTTGAAGACGGGCCCTAAGGGAGCCGCTCCACCACCACCATCGCCGCGTCGTCGTCCAGCCGGCGGCCGACGTGCGCCAGCAGGTCGCGGCGCAGGTGGTTCAGCAGGACGCCGGGGCGCTCGGCCTGCCAGGCGGTGACCCGCTCGGTCAGCGGGTAGAAGCGGCGCTGGGCGTCCCGGGCCTCGATCACCCCGTCGGTGTAGATCAGCAGCCGGTCGCCGGGGTGGAACGGGAAGGTCTGCACCTCGTACGAGACCGGGGCGAGCTCGCCGAGGCCGAGCGGCGGCGCGGGGTTGCGGGTGGTGAGCGTGGTGACGCCGTCCGGGCGCAGCAGCAGCGGGGGCGGGTGGCCGCAGTCGATCAGGTGGACGTGCGAGCCGTCGTCGGGGATGTCGATCAGCACGGCGGTGATGAAGGACTCGCCGCCCTCGTCCGGAGCCTCCTCGGCCGGGCGCTGGTGCCGGGAGCGTTCGGCCCGCCGGGCCTCGGCCAGCTGGGCGAGGTCCCAGCAGACGCTGCCGTCCAGGTACTCGGCCAGGCCCGGCAGGTCGGCGTGCAGGTGGGCGGCGGCGCGGAAGGCGCCGAGCAGAAGGGCCGCGTCGCCGAGTGAGGACAGCCCCTTGCCGCGGACGTCGCCGACCAGCAGCCGGGTGCCGTCGGTGGTCCGGGCGGCCGCGTACAGGTCGCCGCCGACCTGGGCCTCGGCCTCGGCGGCCAGGTAGAAGGAGGCCAGGTGCAGCGGCCCGATCCGCTCCGGCAGCGGGCGCAGCAGTACCCGCTGGGCGGCCTCGGAGACCGAGCGCACCCGGGCGAGCTCGCGTTCGTGGCGGTCGCGCAGCACCCGCAGGCCGACGATCAGCGCCGAGACGACCACCTGGGCGCTCAGCTGGGTCTCGATGTTGGCGCTGGTCAGGCCGTCCCGGACGGCCCCGATGGCGGTGAGCGCGGCGAGGGCCAGCAGGGCGACCCCGGCGGTGGCGCGCGGGCCGGCGAAGGAGGCGGTGAGGGCCGGGGCGACGATCAGCAGCGGGCCGAGGTGGATCGACGGCGGGGAGAGGATGTCGACGACGGTGATCACGACGATCAGTGCGAGCGGCAGTGCCGTCATCACTCGGCGGTCGGGTCGCCAGGAGCGGCGGCGGGCGCGGGGACGGGGGTCGTCGGGACGCTGCCGGAGGGGCACCTCTCCTCTGTACACCGTGGGGGCGGTGGGGCGCACCCCGGGACGGGCGGGGTCGGGGGTGACCTGGGGTGACCGGGGGTGGTGAGGAGGGGCCGGGGAGGGAGCCGGGGCGCGGCTGCGGGCCCGGTCAGTCCTCCTGGCCGTAGCGGGCCAGGTACGCGGCGAAGCGGGCGACGTCCTCGTCGGACCATTCGGTGAAGCGGGCGGTGAAGGCCGTCCGGCGCTGCTCATTGGCGTCCCGCAGCAGGGTGAGGCCGCCCTCGGTGGCGCGCAGGATCTGGCCGCGCTGGTCGTCCGGGTCGGTCTCGCGGCGCAGCAGGCCGAGCTTCTCCAGCGCGGTGACCTGGCGGCTGACGGTGGACTTGTCGAGCATGAAGTACGCGGCCACGTCGGCGGCCCGGCAGCCGCCGCGCTCGGTGATCAGGTCGAGGATGCTGTACGTGACCAGGGTGAGGTCGGGGTGCAGCTGGGAGGCCTTGTGCCGGGCACGGCGGGCGAAGGCGGTCAGCTCGCGCTGGATGGTGGCGATGGACGACTCGCGGCCGGACACGGCGTTCCTACCTCCTCGGGATTTGTTGCACTATACAACGGATTTACCCCGGGGTCGCGCGCGTCTCCGCCGCCGGGCCGCCGTTCGCGGGGTCCGGCGGGGCCTGCGCTACCCGCCCTGCCTGCCAGGCGCGGGCTGCCGCGATCCGGCGGGTCGCACTCGGGTGAGTGGCGAACAGTAGCTCAAGCAGCCGCGGCGGGTCGACATCCGAGACGTTCACCACCGCCAGTCTGCGCTGCATCGCCACGAACTGCTCGGCGTCCCCGGTCAGTTCGAGGGCGTGCCGGTCCGCCCTGGCCTCGATCCGGCGGCTCACCGCACACTGCACCGGCCCCGACAGCGCGCCGATCAGCGCCGCCGCAGCGGCCAGCAGGGGCAGCGCCCGGGGATCCGCCGCGTCCGCGGCCCCGGCCGCCGCCAGCAGCGGCCGCCAGTCCGCCGGCAGGCCCAGCAGCACCACCGCCAGTGCGGCACCCAGCGCCCCGAGCGCCGTACCGACCGGCACGTCCCGGTGCTTGACGTGCCCCAGCTCGTGCGCCACCACCAGCTCCACCTCGCGCGGCTCGGCGGCCGTCAGCAGGGTGTCGTACGCGACGACCCGGCGGGTCGCGCCGAACCCGGAGACGTACGCGTTCAGCGCGGTGGTCCGCCGGGAGGCGTCCGCGACCAGGACGTCCCGCACCCGCACGCCGTCCCGCTCGGCCAGTGCCAGCAGCGCCGTCCGCAGCTCGCCCGGCGGCATCGGGGTGAAGCGGTTGAACACCGGCTCGATCAGCAGCGGGTGGAGGAAGGACAGCGCGGCCGTCAGCAGCGCCGCCGCCCCCGCCGCCGGGAGCCACCAGCGCCGCGGGGACCACCCGGTCAGTGCGAACAGCCCGAGCACCAGCGGCAGGACCAGCAGCAGGGTCAGCCCGAGCGAGCGCACGGCGTCCAGCGCCCAGCCCGCCCAGCCCTGGGTCACCAGGCCGAACCGGGCCCGGACGGCCCGCGCCCCCGCCCCGAACGGCAGTCGCAGCGCCTGGCCCAGCACCACCAGGGCGGCCGCGCCCGCCAGCACCCCGGCCGTCCGGGAACCGCCGAACCAGCGGCCGGTGGCGGTCACCAGCGCGGCACCGGCCGGGGTCAGGCCCAGCACCAGGGTCAGCGCCAGGCCCGCCAGGCGGCCGCCGAGCGCCCACGGCAGCTGGGCGCGGCGCAGCGCGCGGCCGCGGGCGCGTTCGGCGGGGGTGAAGTCGGGTGCGGGGGTGCGTGCGGGTGCGGGGCTGGGGCCGGGGGTGGGGGCCGCGCCGGGGGCTGGGGCCGGCGCTGGGGTGGGCTCGGGCGTCGTCATCGGCGGGGTGGCTCCGGCGGGGGTGAGGGCAGGGCGGGTCCAGCATGTCCTACCGCAGGCGGCGTGCGCCCACGCGTCGCGCGCCCACGCGTCGCGCGCGTTCGCGGGGGTCGTCGCGTCTCGGCCGCCGGTGTCCTCCTGTGTCCGGAATGTTGTGGATGCGGGCACAAGCGGTGCCGATTCGGTGGCGTAGGCTGACCGCTTGCATCGACCTCGGGGGGAACCACTCATGCGCCGTGCCGCGGCTGCCGTCGCCGTGCTCGTCGGCCTGACCGTCGCCACCGCCTGCGGGCCGGACGACCCGGCGCCCGGCTCGGCGTCGACCGCGCCGCCCGCCGCGGCACCCCCGGCCTCCGCCGCCGCGACCACCGGGACGGCCCCCGCCGCCGCCCCCACCAAGGGCGGCGCGCCCCGCCCGGACGGCACCATCACCGTCGCCTTCGCCGGGGACGTCCACTTCGAGGGCCGCACCGAGCCCCGACTGTCCGTCCAGCCGCCCGAGCAGGCCCTCGGCCCGATCTCCCGCACCCTCGCCGACGCCGACCTCTCCGTGCTCAACCTGGAGACCGCGATCACCGGGCGCGGCGCACCCGAACCGAAGACCTACACCTTCCGCACCACGCCCAAGGCGCTGTCCGTGCTCAAGGACTCCGGCGTGGACGTCGTCTCGATGGCCAACAACCACGCCGTCGACTTCGGCGCCGACGGCCTCACCGACACCCTGGCCGCCAAGGACTCCTCGCCCGTTCCGGTGATCGGCGTCGGGCACAACGCCAAGGAGGCGTACGCCCCGTACGTGACCACCGTGCGCGGGGTGAAGGTCGCGGTGGTCGCCGCCAGCCAGGTCGAGGACATCACCAACCAGAAGTGGCGGGCCGGGGCCAACAAGCCCGGCATCGCCTCCGCCCTGGACGTCCCCGCGCTGGTCGCGGCCGTGCAGGCGGCCAAGCAGCAGGCCCCGGTCGTCCTCGTCTACCTGCACTGGGGCGAGGAGGGCAAGGCCTGCCCGACCGCCGCCCAGACCGCGGTGGCCAAGAAGCTCGCCGCCGTCGGCGCCTCCGCGGTGGTCGGCACCCACGCCCACACCATGGTCGGCTCGGGCATGCTCGGCAACACCTACATCGGGTACGGCTTCGGCAACTTCCTCTGGTACGGCACCTCCAACTACGCCTTCTCCAACGAGACCGGCGTCACCACCCTCACCCTCGCCGCCGACGGCAAGGTCAAGGGCGAGGCCTTCGCCCCGGCCGCCATCGACGACAAGGGCATCCCCCAGCCGGTCACCGGCGCCGCCGCCGAGGCCGCCCTCAAGCGCCGCAACGGCCTGCGCGGCTGCGCCGGACTCACCCCGCCCCCGGCCGCCCACTGACGACGGTCGTCCACTGACGATGGCCGTCCACTGACGATGGCCGTCCACCGAGACGGCGGTCCGTACATCAACGGGTGAGCGGTCAACTGGAACTGACCACCCGTAGAGCATCGTTGCGACGCCCGGTCGAGGGCGGCATCGACGCGAACCCCCCTGGGGCGTGTCTGACAATTCCCGCCGGGCGTGCGACGCCGGGGCACGCACCTCGCCGCGTTGTCGTCGGTCGCCAATGCGCTGCATTGGGCTCTCTCCTCCGCCTTGCGATGCACGCACCCCAACGCCGCGCGCTGATCCGACGCGAATTGTCAGACACGCCCTTGAGCCCCTGAGGCCGCTCGTCCCGTCGTCGGGGCGGGCGGCCTCTTCGCGTGCCCGGGCGGATCAGGACGCATCGGGACGGCCGGGCGGCCGGGCGGATTGACGACGGCCCAGGTGTCGGAATCTGTCGAACGGACTATCGGCGTAGGCGAACAAATGTGTTAGGTTAGGCTTGCCTAACATTGCTGGTCGGAGGGGAAGTCCTGTGGAACGGTCCGAATTCGCCGGTGTCGTCGCGATGGTCACCGGGGCCGGACAGGGCATCGGCGCGGCCGTGGCCCGGGCGCTGGTCGCCGAGGGGGCCGTCGTCGCGGCGGTGGACCGGGAGGCCGGCCCGCTCGCCGGGATCGCGGCGGAATCCGAGGCGCTGCACCCGTACGCCCTGGACGTCTCCGACGCCCGAGCGGTCGACAGCGCCGTGGAGTTGATGGAACGTCAACTCGGCCCGATCGGCGTACTGGTGAACGTCGCCGGAGTGCTGCGCCCCGGCCCGGTCGTCGAACTGTCCGACGCCGACTGGGCGGAGACCTTCGCCGTCAACAGCACCGGGGTGTTCCACACCGGCCGGGCGGTCGGCCGCCGGATGGCCGAGCGGGGGCGGGGCGCCGTCGTCACGGTGGGCTCCAACGCCGCCGGGGTGCCGCGGGCCGGGATGGCCGCCTATGCGGCGTCCAAGGCGGCGGCCACCATGTTCACCCGCTGCCTCGGCCTGGAGCTGGCCCGCTCCGGGGTGCGCTGCAACGTCGTCTCGCCCGGGTCGACCGACACCCGGATGCAGCGCGCGCTGTGGGGCGAGGACGCCGAGGCGGCCGAACGCCGGGTGATCGACGGGGACTCGGCGGCCTGGCGGGTCGGGATCCCGCTCGGGCGGATCGCCGAACCCGCCGACGTCGCGGAGGCCGTGCTCTTCCTGGCCTCCGACCGGGCCCGGCACATCACCATGCACGACCTGTACGTCGACGGCGGCGCGACCCTGCGCGCCTGAGGCACCCCCGGGCATCCGCCGACCGCAGACCGTAGACCCGTCCCAGACTGGAGAGACCACCGTGACCACGGTGCACCACGCCCCGCCGACCCCCACCGACGGCGGCCCCGACCGAACCGCCATCGGCGCGGCCAGCGGCCTGCTCGGCCAGTACCGGGCCGCCGACGACGAGGCGTTCCTCGCCTCACCGACCCGCACCCTGCTCGCCGCGGGCGTGCACGCCCGGGTGCCGCAGGACGCCCGTCCGCTGCCCGTCCGGGTCGCCGAGACGCTGGCCGGGGCGCGCCGTGCCGGGGTCGAACGGCCCCTGGTGGTCGGCGCGGTGGCCTTCGACCACGACGGCCGGGACGAACTCGCCGTCCCCGCCCGGGTCCGGTCCGCCGGGGCGCTGCGCGACGACCCGCTGATCGCGCTGCCCGCGCCGCGGGCCGCGCAGGCCGGCTGGCGGATCCGCCCGGTCCCGGAGCCGGAGGCCTACGGTGCGGGCGTCGCGGCGGCCGTCGAGCGGCTGCGCGGCGGGGAGTTGAGCAAGGTGGTGCTGGCCCGCACGCTGGAGCTGACCAGCGACCGTCCGCTCGACCTGCCGGCCGTGCTGCAGCGCCTGGCCCGGCGCGACCCCGGCGGCTACACCTTCGCCGTCCCGGCCGGCGCCGGCAGCACCCTGATCGGCGCCAGCCCCGAACTCCTGCTCTCCCGGCGGGGCACGGCCGTGCTGGCCAACCCGCTGGCCGGCTCGGTGCCGCGCAGCGAGGACCTCGGCGAGGACGTCCGGCGCGCCGCCGCGCTGCTGGAGTCGCCCAAGGACCTGCACGAGCACGCCGTGGTGGTGGACGCGATCCGCGCGGCGCTGGCGCCGTACTGCCGGAACCTGGACGTGCCGGAGCGGCCCACCCTGGTGCGGACGGCGGCGATGTGGCACCTGGCCACCACGATCAGCGGTGAGCTGGCCGACCCGGCCGTCTCCGCCCTGGAGCTGGCCTGCGCGCTGCACCCGACCCCGGCGGTCTGCGGCACGCCGACGGACGTCGCCCGCCGGGTGATCGGCGAGATCGAGCCCTTCGAGCGGGGCCTGTACACCGGCATGGTCGGCTGGGGCGACGAGAGCGGCGACGGCGAGTGGGTGGTGACCATCCGCTGCGCGCAGGCGCAGGACCGCACGCTGCGGGTGTACGCGGGCGCCGGGGTGGTCGAGCAGTCCCGGCCGGAGGCCGAACTCGCCGAGACCAGCGCCAAGTTCCGTACCTTCCTGGAGGCCGCGGGGGTGGCGCTGTGACGCCTCTGGACGAGGTGCTGGACGGATTCACCCCCTACCCGGCCGAGTTCGCCGAACGCTACCGGGCGGCCGGCCACTGGCGCGGCGAGACCTTCGGGCGGATGCTGCGCGAGCGCGCCGCCGCGCACGGCGACCGGATCGCCGTGGTCGACCCGGGCGGCCACTCGGTGGCGGCGGGCGAGCGGCGCTGGACGTACGCCGAACTCGACCGCCGGGCCGACCGGATGGCCGCCGGGCTGCTCGCCCGCGGGCTCCGGCCCGGGGACCGGGTGGTGGTCCAACTGCCCAACGCCGCCGAGTTCTTCGAGGTGGTCTTCGCCCTGTTCCGGATCGGTGCGCTGCCGGTCTTCGCGCTGCCCGCGCACCGCTACGCGGAGATCTCGCACTTCTGCGCGTTCACGGGCGCCGTGGCGTACGTCGTCCCGGGCGTCGAGGGCGGCTTCGACCACCGCGAACTCGCCACCCGGGTCCGGGCGGAGAACCCGGACCTGCGGCTGGTGCTGGTGGCCGGCGAGGACCCGGGCGAGCACCTGCGGCTGGCGGACGTGCCCTGCGACGGGCCCGGCCCCGCGCGCGAACCCGAGCCCGGGGACGTCGCGTTCCTCCAGCTCTCGGGCGGCAGCACCGGGGTGCCGAAGCTGATCCCGCGCACCCACGACGACTACATCTACTCGCTGCGCGGCTCGGTCGAGCTGTGCGCGCTGGACGGGCGCAGCGTCTACCTGTGCGTGCTGCCCGCCGCCCACAACTTCCCGCTCAGCTCGCCCGGTTCGCTCGGCGCGCTGTACGCGGGCGGCCGGGTGGTGCTCTGCCCGCAGCCCAGCCCCGAGACGGCCTTCCCGCTGATGGCGCGCGAGGGCGTCACCGTCACCGGGCTCGTCCCGCCGCTCGCGCTGCTGTGGCTGGACGCCGCGGAGCGCGGCGCCCGCGGCCACGAGAGCCTGGGGGTGCTGCTGGTCGGTGGCGCCAAGTTCAGCGAGGAGGCGGCCCGGCGGGTCGGCCCGGTGCTGGGCTGCACGCTCCAGCAGGTGTTCGGGATGGCCGAGGGCCTGGTCAACTACACCCGGCTGGACGACCCGGAGGAGCTGATCGCCACCACCCAGGGCCGGCCGATCTCCGCCGACGACGAGGTCCGGGTGGTCGACGACCAGGACCGCGACCTGCCCGACGGCACCACCGGGCACCTGCTCACCCGCGGCCCGTACACCATCCGCGGCTACTGGAACGCTCCCGGGCACAACGCGGCCTCCTTCACCGCGGACGGCTACTACCGCACCGGGGACCTGGTCCGCCGGCTCCCCAGCGGCCACCTGGTGGTCGAGGGCCGGGCCAAGGACCAGATCAACCGGGGCGGCGAGAAGGTCGCCGCCGAGGAGATCGAGAACCACCTGCTCGCCCACCCGGCCGTGCACGACGCGGCGGTGGTGTCGATGCCCGACCCGTACCTCGGCGAACGCACCTGCGCGTACGTCGTGCTCCGCGCCGAACACCGCGAACAGCCGCCGAAGGGCGTCGAGTTGAAGCGCTTCGTGCGCGGGCGCGGACTGGCCGAGTACAAGGTGCCGGACCGGGTGGAGTTCGTCGACGCCTTCCCCGCCACCGGGATCGGCAAGGTCAGCAAGAAGGACCTGCGGGCCGCCATCGCGGCCTCCCTCCCCGCATCGTGACAGCCCCCCGTCTACCCCCCCATCACCCCCGTGAATCCGAGGAGTTCGACCATCGTGGGCCTGCCCCGCATTCCCTCCTATCCGCTGCCCGCCGCCGGGGAGCTGCCCGCCAACCGGGTCTCCTGGACGGTGGACCCGGCCCGCGCCGTGCTGCTGGTGCACGACCTGCAGAACCACTTCCTGGACGCCTTCCCGGGCGACGCCGCGCCCGTTCCCGAACTCCTGGACAACGTCGCCGCGTTGACCGCCGCGGCCCGCGCGAGCGGGGTGCCGGTCCTCTACTCGGCGCAGCGCGGCGGGCAGAGCCCGGCCGAACGCGGACTCCAGCAGGACTTCTGGGGCCCCGGCATCCCCGACGACCCGCGTGCCACCGCGGTCGCCGACGCCGTCGCCCCGGCCGAGGGCGACACCGTCCTCACCAAGTGGAAGTACAGCGCCTTCGTGCGCACCGAGTTGGAGCAGCTGCTGCGCGAGCAGGGCCGCGACCAGCTGGTGATCACCGGGGTGTACGCCCACATCGGCGTGCAGGCCACCGCCTGCGACGCCTGGATGCGGGACGTCAGGGCCTTCGTGGTGGCCGACGCGGTCGCCGACTTCGGACCGGACGAGCACCGCGCCGCACTGGAGTGGATCGCCGGGCGGTGCGGGGCGGTCACCACCGCGGACGTCGTACGCGCGGCGCTGGACGGGACGGACGGGAAGTGACGGGCGTGGACGCGACCGGTTTCACGGTGGAGCGGATCCGGGGCGAGGTCGCCGACCTGCTCGGCGAGGACCCGGCGGACATCCCGCTGGACGAGAACCTGGCCGACTGGGGGCTGGACTCGGTCCGGCTGATGACCCTGGCCGAGCGCTGGCGGGCCGAGGGCGCCGAGGTGGAGTTCGTACGGCTGGCGGAGCGGCCGTCCGTCGAGGCCTGGGCCGAACTGCTGGGCGTGGCCTGATGGAGGCGGTCGTACGGGAGGCGGGCGCGGGCCCGGCCGGCGGGAGGGGCCCTTCCGTGGCGGAGGGCCCGGCCGGGCTGCTCGCGGCGGAGGGGCTGGTCCTGCCGGAACCGGTGCGGTCCGGTCCGGCGGTCGAGTACCCGGCCACCACCGTGGTCGGCCCGGTCGAGGCCCAGGCGGCCCGGACGCCGCAGGCCCCGGCGCTGGTGCTCGCGGACGGCGGGGTGGTGACGTACCGGGAGCTGAACGCCTCGGCCAACCGGCTGGCCCGGGCCCTGGCCCGGCGCGGCGCCCGGCCGGGCGCGGTGGTCGGGCTGACGCCCGCCGGCCGTCCGGAGGAGCAACTGACGGCGGTGCTCGCGGTGGCCAAGTCCGGTGCGGCGTGGCTGTCGTTGGACCCGGCGGACCCGCCCGGGCGGCGGGACTGGCTGCGCGCCGAGAACGAGCTGGTCTGCGTGCTGGGGGAGGGGACACCGGGTGCACCGGGCGGCCTCGACACGACCGGCGAGCTGGACACCGACCCGCCGCGCGCGCTCACCCCGCAGCACCTGCTCAGCGTCGGGTACGGCCCGGGCGGGCGCCCGGCCGCCGTCCGGCTGACCCACGCCGAGGCGGACCGGCGGGTGCGCGAGCTCCAGGCCGCCCACCCGCTCGGGCCGGGCGACCGGGTGCTGCAACTGCGGCTGCCGCACTGGGGCTTCCTCTGGCCGCTGCGGACGGGCGCGGCGGTGGTGCTGGCGGGCGGCGGCTGACGGATGACAGCGAACAACTTTCAGCGAACAGATGATGAAAGATGAAATCTGTTCGCTGAAAGTTGTCATCTGTTATCTGTCGGCTGTTATTCGTCAGCCAGCAGCTGTCATCCGCTGGCTGACGGCCGTCACCCCGCCAGGTCCATCGCGGTCCACGCCATCGCCACCGCGCCGTCCAGCAGGGCCCGTTCGGCCTCGGCCCCGAGCGCCGCCTCGGCGAAGGCCGCCTCGTGCGGTGCGCAGGAGCCCCCGGTGATGTCCAGGACCGGATGGATGGAGGGCACCACGTGCGAGACGTTCCCCATGTCCGTGCAGGCGAACGGCGCGCGCTCGGCCGGTTCCGGCCGGCCCAGCGCCGCCGCGTTGGCGCGCCAGTGCGTGAGCAGAGCCGGGTCGGAGCGCATGTCCAGGTAGTCCGGCTCGGGCCTGGTCAGCTCCACCTCGCAGCCGGTGGCCAGCGCCCCGGCCCGGAAGCAGTCCTCGACCCGGGCCCGCAGTCGGGCGAGGTCCTCGGCCGCCGAGGCGCGGATCTCGTACTCGGCGCTCGCGCTGTCGGGGATCAGGTTCGGGGCCGTCCCGGCCGCCGTGGTGATTCCGTGCACCCGCCATTGGGGCGGGAGTTGCTGCCGCAGCAGCCCGAGCGCGACCTGCGCGACGGTGAGCGCGTCGGCGGCGTTGCGGCCCTCGTGCGGGTTGAGGCTGGGGTGGGCGGCGCGCCCGGTGTAGCGGACGGACAGGGTGCCCAGCGCGAAGGAGCGGAAGTCGGCGACCTCGACCGGGCAGGGGTGCACCATCATCGCCGCGTCCACCCCGTCGAAGGCTCCCGCCTCCAGCAGCAGGGCCTTGCCGGCCCCGCGTTCCTCGGCCGGCGCGCCGATCACCCGTACGGTGAGCCCGAGTTCGTCCGCGTACGGGGCGAGCCCGAGCGCCGCGCCGACGCCGGCGGCGGCGATCAGGTTGTGCCCGCAGGCGTGCCCGAGGCCGGGGAGGGCGTCGTACTCGCAGACCAGCGCGACGGTGACCGGCCCGCTGCCGAGGCTCGCGGTGAACGCGGTGGCCAGGCCGTGGGCGGGAGCGGTGACCGAGTAGCCGTGGGAGCGCAGCAGTTGGGCGCACCAGGCGGCCGCCCGGTGCTCCTCGAAGGCGGTCTCGGGGTGGGCGTGGATGCGGTGGCTGAGCGCCAGCAGGTCGGCCGCGTGCGCGTGGACGCGTTCGCGGACGGCCTGCTTGGCCGCGCTCGGCGCCTGGTTCTGGGGCTGGTTCCGGGGCTGGTTCTGAGCCTGGTTCTGGGGCTGGGCCATGGGCGTCTCCGGGATGTCAGGGGCGCGGCCGCACGGGGCCGTTGACCAGATCGTATGAAGTTAGATTAGGCTAACCTAAGTAAGGCGTTCCGGATCCCCCGAGGAGCTCTCCGCACCATGCCCGCCGTCGAAACGCAGCCCGCCGATCAGCAGCCGGCCGATCAGCAGCCCGTCGATCAGCAGCCCACCGGGGCCCGGCCCGCCGACGTCCCGCTGCTCGCCGCCCAGGCCGCCGTCTGGTACGCCCAGTCGCTCGACCCCGCCAGCCCGGTCTACAACACCGGCGACGCCGTCGAGATCACCGGACCGCTCGACGAGGAGGCCTTCGAGGCGGCCCTGCGGCAGACGGTGGACGAGGCCGAGGCCCTCGGCGCGGTCGTCGTCACCGGCCCGGACGGCACCCCGCACCAGCGCCTGACCCCCGATCACCGCTGGCCGCTGCACCGCCTCGACCTGCGGGCCGCCGAGGAGCCGTCCGCCGAGGCCGAGGCCTGGATGCGCGCCGACCTCGCCCGCCCGGCCGACCTCACCACCGGCCCGCTGTTCACCCAGGCCCTCATCCGGCTCGCCGACGACCACCGGATCTGGTACCGCCGGATCCACCATCTCGCCGTCGACGCCTACGCGTTGACCCTCCTCGGCGACCGCGTCGCCGCCCACTACACCGCCCGCACCACCGGCGCCGACCCCGGCCCCAGCCCCTTCGCCCGCCTCGCCGAGGCCGCCGCCGAGGAGGCCGCCTACCGCGCGGGCGAGGACTATCGCGCCGACCGTGCCCACTGGTCCGCCCACCTCGCCGGCGCCGACGCCCCGGCCGTCCTGCCGGGCACCCCCGCCGCGCACCCCGGGGCCGAGCGCGCCGGGGCCGAGCACTCCGGGGCCGAACGCCCTGGAGCCGCGCACCCCGGGCCCGAGTCGACCCCGCTGCGGCTGACCGCCACCCTCCCCGCCGGCACCCGCGAGCGCCTGGAGCGCGCCGCCACCGCGGCCCGCGCCACCTGGGCCGAGCTCCTCCTCGCCGCCACCGCCGGCTACCTGCACCGCCTGACCGGCGCCGAGGACGTCCTGCTCGGCCTCCCGCTCGCCAACCGCCGCGGCCCCGCCGCCCTGCGCACGCCCGTCGCCGCCGCCAACGTGCTGCCGCTGCGCCTCGCCGTCCGCCCCGCCGACACCGCCGAGGACCTACTGCGCCAGGTGGTCCGCGCCCTGCGCACCGCCCGCCGCCACCAGCGCTACCCGCTGGAGGACCTGCGCCGCGACCTCGGCCGCACCGGCGGACGCCGCGCCCTGTTCGGCCCGATGGTCAACATCAAGGCCTTCGAGGCCGACCTCGACCTGGCCGGCCTGCCCGGCGTGGTCCGCAACCTCGCCGCCGGACCGGTCGACGACCTCGCCGTGAACGTCTCGCCCGGCCCCGACGGAGCCCTGCGCCTGGTCCTCGACGCCGACCCGGCCCGCCACGGCGCCGACTCGCTGGCCGCCCACCGCGACGGCCTGCTGCGCTACCTCGACGCCCTCACCGAGCTGCTGCTCACCGACCCGACGACGCCGATCGCCCGGATCGACCTGCTGGACGCCGACGCCCTGCGCCGCGCCACCGAAGGCCGCACCGAGCCCCCGGTCGAGCGGACCGTGCCCGAGCTGTTCTCCGTCCAGGCCGCCCGCACCCCGGCCGCCGTCGCCGTCCGCTGCGGCGAAACCGCCCTCACCTTCGGCGAGTTGGAGAGCCGCTCCGACCGCCTCGCCCACCGGCTGCGCGGCCTCGGCGTCCACGGCGGCGCGCCTGTCGCCCTCGCCCTGCCGCGCAGCGCGGACACCCTGGTCGCGATGCTCGCCGTGCTCAAGGCCGGCGGCGCCTGCGTCAGCCTCGACCTGGCCCACCCCCGGCAGCGGCTCGCCGCCGTACTGGCCGACGCCCGCCCGGTCTGCGCCGTCGGCACCCCCGAGGCGCTCGCCGACCTCGACCTGCCGCCCGGCCTGCCCACCGTGCGGCCGTCCGACGCCGAGGCCCCCGTCACCGCCGAGGCCCCTGAGGCCCCCGGTGCCACCGAGGCGCCCCTGCCGGCCCCGTGCCTCCACGACGCCGCCTACGTGCTGCACACCTCCGGCTCCACCGGCCGCCCCAAGGGCGTGGTCGTCACCCACGCCTCGCTCGCCAACCTGTACGCCGGCCACGGCGAGGACCACATCGCCCCCGCCGTCCGCCGCACCGGCCGCGAGCGCCTGCGCATCGCCCACAGCGCGTCCTTCGCCTTCGACGCCTCCTGGGACCCGGTGCTGTGGATGGTCCACGGCCACGAGCTCCACGTTCTCGACGATTCCACCTACCGCGACCCGGCCGCCCTCGCCGCCCACCTCCACCGCGAGCGCATCGACTACCTCGACCTCACCCCCTCCTACCTCGAAGTCCTCCTCGCCGAAGGCGTGCTGGACGAGGACCGGCACCGCCCCTCGGTGCTCGCGGTCGGCGGCGAGGCCACCCCGCCCGCCCTCTGGCAGCGGCTCGCCGCCGTCCCCGGCCTGCACCCGATCGACCTCTACGGCCCCACCGAGACCACCGTCGACGCCTACGCCTGGACCCCGGGCCCGGACGGTGCCCCGACCGGCCGGGTGGTGCGCGGCTCCCGCGCCTACGTCCTGGACGGCTCGCTGCGCCCCGCGCCCGACAGAGTGACCGGCGAACTGTACGTGGCCGGTGCCTGCCTGGCCCGCGGCTACCTCGGCCGCCCCGACCTCACCGCCGAACGCTTCCTCGCCGACCCCTTCGGCCCGCCCGGCGACCGGATGTACCGCACCGGCGACCTCGCCCGCCGCAGCGCCGACGGCACCCTGGAGTTCCTCGGCCGTGCCGATGACCAGGTGAAGATCCGCGGCTTCCGGGTCGAACCCGGCGAGATCGCCGCCGTCCTCGCCCAACTGCCGGGCGTGGCCCAGGCCGTGGTGATCGCCCGGCCCGGGCCGCAGGGCAAGCGACTGCTCGGCTACGTCGTCCCCGCCGCCGGAGAGCTCCCCGCCGTCGGTGAACTCCCCGCCGTCGGCGACCACCCCGCCTCCGGAGAGCTCCCCGACCCCGAGGCGCTGCGCGCCGCGCTCGCCGCCCGGCTGCCCGCCCACATGGTCCCGGCCGCCGTCCTGCTGCTGGACGAACTGCCGCGCACCGCCCACGACAAGCTGGACCACCGCGCCCTCCCGGAACCCGCCGCCACCACCCCCGGCGCGGCCGCCGCCACCCCGCAGGAGGAACTGGTCTGCGGGCTGTTCGCCGACGTCCTCGGCCTGCCCGCCGCACCCGGCCGGGAGGAGTCCTTCTTCGACCTCGGCGGCCACTCCCTGCTCGCCGGTCGCCTGGCCGCCCGGCTGCGCGAGACCTTCGCCGCACCGGTCGCCTTCGCCGACGTCTTCCGCCACCCGACCCCGGCCGCCCTCGCCGCCCTGCTCCGGCCCGCAGCGCAGGACGGGCACCCCGAGGCCGGGCCCGCCGAACCCCGCCCCGCCCTGGTGCCCGTGCCCCGCACCGAGCGGATGCCGCTCTCGCCCGCCCAGCGCGGCCTCTGGTTCCTGCACCGGCTCGAAGGCCCCAGCCCCACCTACAACATCCCGCTCGCCCTCACCCTCACCGGCCCGCTCGACCGCGCCGCCCTCGCCCTCGCCCTCGGCGACCTCACCGCCCGGCACGAAGTCCTGCGCACCGTCTACGGCGAGGAGCCGGACGGCACGCCGTACCAGCGGATCCTGCCGCCCGCGCCGGTCGAACTCCCGGACGTCGAGGGCGAGCTGTCCGAAGCCGTCCGGTACGCCTTCGACCTCACCGCCGAACCCCCGCTGCGCGCCACGCTGTTCGGCCACGAGCCCGAGCGGCACACCCTGCTCCTGCTGCTCCACCACATCGCCGGCGACGGCGCCTCCACCACCCCGCTGCTGCACGACCTCGCTGCCGCCTACACCGCCCGGCAGGCCGGGCACGCGCCCGAACTCGTCCCACTGGAAGTCCAGTTCGCCGACCACGCGGCCTGGCAACGACAACTGCTCGGCACCGTGGACGCACCCACCCCGCTCGCCGTACGGCAGACCGAGCACTGGCGCACCGCCCTGGCCGGCCTGCCCGACCAGCTCGACCTGCCCACCGACCGCCCCCGCCCGCCGCTGGCCGGACACGACGGCGCCACCGTCCCCTTCGCCCTCGGCGCCGAGGCCCACGCCGCCCTCGCCGCGCTCGCCCGCGCCACCGGCGGCACCGTGTTCATGGCCGTCCAAGCCGGCCTCGCCGCGCTGCTCACCCGGCACGGCTGCGGCACCGACATCCCCGTCGGCACCCCGCTCGCCGGGCGCGAGGACGAGCGGACCGCCGTCCTGGTCGGCTACTTCGTCAACTCCGCCGTGCTGCGCACCGACACCGCCGGCGACCCGTCCTTCCGGGAGCTGCTCCGGCGTGTGCGCGGCACCGTGCTGGCCGCGCACGAGCACGCCGACCTGCCCTTCGACCGCCTGGTCGAGGAGCTCAACCCGGCCCGCTCGCTCGCCCGCCACCCGCTGTTCCAGGTGATGCTCGCCTGGCAGAGCCGTGCCGACGAACCCCTCGCGCTCGGCGGCGGCGTGACCGCCGAGATCGCCGCGATCCCCAGCGGCACCGCCAAGTTCGACCTCACCCTCAACGCGGGGGAGCGGCCCGGCGGCGGCATCGGCGGCTTCCTGGAGTACCGCACCGACCTCTTCGACCCCGCCACCGCGACCGCCCTCGCGGACCGCCTCACCCGGCTGCTCACCGCCGCCGCCACCGCCCCGGACACCCCGATCGGCCGGCTGCCGCTGATCAGCGCGGAGGAGCACCGGCGCGCCCTGGTCGAGTGGAACCTCACCCCGTCCGCCGCCGTGCCGACGGCCACCGACCCGGCGGCCCCCGTGCCGGCGGCCGCCGACCCGACCGCCACCCTGCCCGAGCTCTTCGAGGCCGCGGCCGCCGCCAACCCGCGTGCCGTAGCGGTCAGTTGCGGTGACGACCGACTCGACTACACCGAACTCTCCGCCCGCGCCGACCGCCTGGCCCGCCTGCTGGCCGCCCACGGCATCGGCCCCGGCACCATCGTCGCGCTCGCCCTGCCCCGCTCGGTCGACCTGGTCGTCGCCCTGCTCGCGGTCGCCAAGTCCGGCGCCGCCTACCTCCCGCTCGACCCCGACTACCCGGCCGACCGCCTCGCCTACATGCTGGCCGACGCCACCCCCGCCGCCCTGCTCACCGACCGGGCCACCGCCCCCCGGCTGCCCGCCCACGACGTGCCCCGACTCCTGGTCGACGGGCCGGAGTCGGCGCGGTACCCGGCCACCCCGCTCGCCCAGCACGAACGCACCCGTCCGCTGCGCGCCGAGGACACCGCGTACGTCATCTACACCTCCGGCTCCACCGGCCGGCCCAAGGGCGTGCCCGTCACCCACCGCAACGTCGCCCGGCTGTTCAGCTCCACCGACCACTGGTTCGGCTTCGACGCCCAGCACGTCTGGACGCTCTTCCACTCCTACGCCTTCGACTTCTCGGTCTGGGAACTGTGGGGCGCGCTGCTGTACGGCGGCCGGCTGGTCGTCGTCCCGCACCTGGTCAGCCGCGACCCGGCGGCCTTCCTCGACCTGCTCGCCCGCGAGCGCGTCACCGTGCTCAACCAGACCCCGTCCGCCTTCTACCAGCTCAGCGCCGCCGACCGGGACCGCCCCGGCAGCGAACTCGCCCTGCGCTACGTGGTGTTCGGCGGCGAGGCGCTCGAACTCGGCCGCCTCGACGACTGGTACTCCCGGCACCCGCAGGACGCCCCGACCCTGGTCAACATGTACGGCATCACCGAGACCACCGTGCACGTCTCGTACATCGCCCTCGACCGGGCGAGCGCCGCCGCGACCAGCAGCAGCACCATCGGCGTCAACATCCCCGACCTGCGGGTCTACGTCCTGGACCAGCACCTCCAGCCCGTCCCGCCCGGCGTCACCGGCGAGATGTACGTCGCCGGGGCCGGCCTGGCCCGCGGCTACCTCGGCCGCCCCGAACTCACCGCCACCCGCTTCGTCGCCGACCCGCACGCCGAACTGTTCGGCGAGCGGGGCACCCGGATGTACCGCTCCGGCGACCTCGCCCGGCGCCGGGTGGACGGCGTGCTGGAGTACTTCGGCCGCGCCGACCAGCAGGTCAAGCTGCGCGGCTTCCGGATCGAACTCGGCGAGATCGAGGCCGTGCTGGCCGCCCACCCGGCCGTCGCCGACGCCGCCGTGGTGGTCCGCGAGGACACCCCCGGCGACAAGCGCCTGGTCGGCTACGTCGTGGGCACCGTCCCCGCCACCGCGGCCGCCCCCACCGCCACCGCCGCCTCGCCCGAGGCCCTGCGCGCCCACGCCGCCGCCGAACTGCCCGCCCACATGGTGCCCTCCGCCGTGGTCCCGGTCGACCGGCTGCCGCTGACCGCCAACGGCAAGCTCGACCGCCGGGCCCTGCCCGCCCCCGAGGCCCCCGCCGCCGGAGCCGGCCGCCCGCCCCGCAGCCCGCGCGAGCAGCAGCTCTGCCAGCTCTTCGCCGAGGTCCTGGGCCTGGAGGCGGTCGGGGTCGAGGACGACTTCTTCGCGCTCGGCGGCCACTCCCTGCTGGTGGTCCGGCTGGCCGGCCGGATCCGGGAGGTGCTCGGCCTGGAGGTCGGCATCGGCGCGCTGTTCCAGGCCTCCAGCGTGGCCGCGCTCGACGCCGCCCTGTCCGAGGGCGCCCCCGGCGCCGACGCCCTGGACGTGCTGCTCCCGCTGCGCCCCACCGCCCCCGGCCGCCGGGCCCCGCTGTTCGCGATCCACCCGGCCGGCGGCCTCAGCTGGTGCTACACCGGCCTGATCCGCCACCTCCCGGCCGACGTCCCCCTCTACGGTCTCCAGGCCCAGGGCGTCGGCGCCGCCACCGTCGGCGAACCGCTGCCCGCGACCATGGAGGAGCTGGCCGCGCACTACGCCGACCGGCTGCGCGAGGTCCAGCCCGAGGGGCCGTACCGGCTGCTCGGCTGGTCCACCGGCGGGATCATCGCCCACGCCGTCGCCGTCCGGCTCCAGGAGCTGGGCCAGCGGGTCGAACTGCTAGCGATCCTGGACGCCTACCCGGCCGAGGGCTTCCGCGAACTGCCCGTCCCCGATCAGGCCGAAGCCCTGGAGGCACTGCTCACCATGGGCGGCTTCGGGCCCGACGACCTCGCCGGGCAGCCGCTCGAACTCGACTCCGTCATCGAGCTGCTGGGCCGCGAGGGCAGCCCGCTGGCCGGGCTGGACCGGTCCACCGTGACGGCGCTCAACGAGATCTACCTCAACACCAACCACCTGGTCCGCGGCTACGACCACCGCCCCTTCCACGGCGACGTCCGGTTCTTCCGCGCCACCGTCGACACCATCGACGAGGCCCTGGTGCCCGAACTCTGGGCCCCCTACGTGACCGGCCGGATCCACAACACCGACGTGGCCTGCTCGCACAAGGACATGACCCTGCCCGCCCCGATCGCGCACATCGCGAGCGTGATCGCCGACCACCTGGAGAACCCCGACCATGAGTGACGCCCCCGCCAACCCCTTCGACGCCGACGGCGAGTTCCTGGCCCTCGTCAACGGCCAGGGCCAGCACTCCCTGTGGCCCGCCTTCGCCGCCGTCCCGCCCGGCTGGGGCGTCGCCCACGGCCCCTGCGCCCGCCCCGACGCCCTCGCCTGGATCACCGCGCACTGGACCGATCTGTGACCCCTCCCGCCGTCGCGTCCCCGGCGCGCCCCCTGCTCGCGGGGCGCGCCGCCGTGGTCGTCGTGTACACCGCCGCGATGTGCATGAACGGCCTCGACTCGACCATCGTCAACCCCGCGCTGTACCGGATCGCCGAGGACTTCGGCCGGCCCGTCCCGGCCGCCAACTCCGTCGAGACCGCCTTCCTGATCGGCCTCGCCCTCGGCCTGCCGGTGGCGGGCTGGCTCGGTGACCGGTACGGCGTGAAGCGGGTCTTCCTCGGCGCGCTCGCCGTCTTCACCCTCGCCTCCGCGCTCTGCGCGGCCGCCCCCGGCCTCGGCACCCTGGCCGCCGCCCGCGGCGTCCAGGGCGTGGCGGGCGGCCTGCTCACCCCGGTCGGCATGACCCTGCTGTTCCGCGCCTTCACGCCGGAGGAGCGCCCGCGCCTGGGCCGGATCCTGATCGTGCCGACCGCCCTGATGCCCGCCCTCGGACCGCCCCTCGGCGGCTTCCTCACCGAACACCTCTCCTGGCACTGGCTGTTCCTGGTCAACCTGCCGGTCGGCATCGCCGCCGTGGCACTCGGCCTGACCGCCCTGCGGACCGAACCGGAACCCCCGGCCGGCCGCTTCGACACCCGCGGTTTCCTGCTCGCCACCCCGGGCCTCGGCCTGCTCACCTACGCCCTCGGCTTCGGCCCGGCCCACGGCTGGACGGCACCGGCGGTCTGGCTCGGCGGCCTCGCCGGAGCCGCCCTGCTCGGGCTCGCGGTACGCAACCAGCTCCGCTCGCCCGAACCGCTGGTGGACCTGCGGCTGCTCGCCGACCGCTCCTACGGCGCGGCGAGCTGGTTGGCCCTGCTCACCTCGGCCGGTCTGATGGGCGCCCTGTTCGTGCTGCCGCTGCTCTACCAGGCCGCCCGCGGCGCCACCGCCCTGGACGCCGGGCTCAGCGTCTTCCCCGAGGCGATCGGCCTGATGGCCGCCTCCCAGGTGGTCGACCGGCTGCTGCCCAGGCTCGGCCCGCGCCGCCTCGCCCTGCCCGCCCTGCTGCTGGCCGCGGCGATCCTCGCGGCGCTGGGCCTCGCCGAGAACCCCTGGGCCGTACGGGCGTTGATGTTCGCCGTCGGACTGGTGCTGGGCACCGCCGTGCTCACCGTCCAGATCGCCGGCTTCGCCGACGTCCCGCCGCCCGCGATGGGCCGCGCGATGGCCCTGTTCACCATCCTGCGCACCCTCGGCGGCGCCATCGGCATCGCCGCCACCGCCGCCCTGATCGGCGCCCTCGGCGACGGCACCGACCCCACCCCCTACCGGCTCGCCCTGGCCCTCACCGCCACCCTGGTCGCCGCCGGAGCCCTCCTCGCCCGCCGCCTCCCGGCCCAGGGCCCGCCCCCACCCCCGGAGGGCTGAGGGGCCCGCGATCGGGGCGGGCGGGGACGTTTCCCCCGCCCGCCCCGCCTGCCGTACGGTGGCAGGACCACCGGAGGAGGGCGCATGAACCCCGGGCGCTACCGGCTTCTCGAAGAGGCTCGACGGAGCCTCCCGGACGGTTTCAAGGTCGAGCTGTCCGGCGACGTCATCGTCATGCAGGCGTCGCCGCCCTCGATCCACCAGCTGAACTTGTCGATCGTGCAGCGTCAGTTCGACGCGCACTGCCGGCGGGCTACTTCACGAGCGGTAACAGCGATCTCTCGTCGCCGGAAGTCGGTGCTGTCCGCAATCCCGACCTCACCTACCTGCCCGAGGACGTCGTCGATCTCAGCGGCCACGAGATCCCGGCAGAGCTCGCGCTGATCGCGGTCGAGGTCGTCTCCCCGTCCAACCCCGAGAACGACTGGACCGGAAAGGTCCGCGACTACCCGCGGATGGGCTTCCCGCTCTATCTGATCATCGACCCGCGCCAGAAGACCGTCACCCTGTTCTCGGAGCCGAACCGCGACCGCTACCACACCCGTACCGAGCGGGAGTTCGGCGAGACGATCCGGATCCCCGAGCCGTTCGGCTTCGAGCTGGACCTGGCGCGGCTGGTCCCGTACCGGGACTGAGAGGGCTTCACCCGTTGGCGGGAACTTGGCACGGTGGTGCCGCGCGGCGGGCGGGGTGATACTGCATTGGGCTGACACCTTGCAGGCTGACGCCCGGACCCCGGGCCACCCCTTGGAGGTACCTGATGACCGTTTCGCTTCCCGAGCTCACCGGGGACTACGTCCTCGACCCCGCGCACTCCCGGATCGGCTTCGTCGCCCGGCACGCCATGGTGACCAAGGTGCGGGGCGCGTTCGGGCAGTTCGAGGGCACCGCGCACCTGGACGGCGCCGATCCGACGCGGTCGACCGGCCAGGTGGTGATCAAGACGGAGAGCATCGACTCCGGAGTCGAGCAGCGCGACCAGCACCTGCGGACCAACGACTTCCTGGACGCCCCCAACTTCCCGGACATCACGTTCCGTTCGACCTCGGTCGAGGCCAAGTCCGACACCGACTACCGGGTCACCGGTGACCTCACCATCAAGGACACCACCCGCCCGGTGGCCATCGACTTCGAGTACACCGGCAACGCGGTGGACCCGTACGGCAACCTGCGGGTGGGCCTGGAGGGTTCGGTGACGATCAGCCGCAAGGAGTTCGGCGTGACCTGGAACGCGGCGCTGGAGGGCGGCGGCGTGCTGGTCGGCGACAAGGTGGTGCTGGAGTTCGACATCTCCGCGATCAAGCAGAAGTAGCGGGGCGAGGAGGGACGGCAGCACTCCGGTGCTGCCGTCAGCCGTTCGGCCAGAGGATCAGGTCGTCCAGCGCGTGGCGGCGCGGGTGGTCGCCGAGTTCGGCGAGGGCGGCGCGGATGCGGTGCAGGTGGTCGACGGTGAGCTGGAGCGGGGGCTCGTCGGGCTGGTGGGTGGTGCGGATCGGGTAGTCGACGCCCGGCTCGCGGGTCATCTCGATGTGGCAGCCGAGGACGTGCGTGACGGGCCGCTCCCGGGTGAACGCGATCAGGCGCTCGATGCTGCGGCCGAAGGCGGGCCAGTCGTCGATGTAGAGCCGGCCGGGGTAGACGGTGTCGCCGGTGAGCAGGAAGCCCGTCCACGGGTCGTAGTAGGTGACGGCGGCCGGGTGGTGGCCGGGGGTGGCGAGGCATTCGAGGACCCGTCCGCCGCCGAGGTCGACGCGGGCGGTGGCCTCCGGGTCGTGGTCGAAGCCGAAGTACGCCCAGGCGGTGGGCAGGTCGGCGCCGACCAGGGTGGTGTCCGGCCGGTCGGCGAACTGTCCGTCACCCGCGATGTGGTCGCCGTGCGGGTGGGTGTGCAGGACCAGCAGCGGGTAGTGGTCGCGGGGGTTGCGGGCGAGCCACTGCGTGATCAGCCCGTCGACGGTCTCCCGGAGCGGGAAGTACTCGGGCTCGGCGGTCGCCCCGGTGTCGATGAGGACGGCCCGCTCCGCCCCGAAGAGCAGGAACAGGAACGACGCCTCGTAGTGGACCGCCTTGTTCTGCCGCAGGATGACGGTGTGCTCGTCGTACTCGTGGGTCTGGATCTCCGGGTCCGTGTCGTGTTTCGCGGACGGCGAGCCGTGGATCCACGGCACGTCCAGCGGACGGGCGATCGGTGCTCCGGCAGCGGTCATGACGACTCCCTGGGTGCGTCGTCTTGGCGGGCCGGGTACGGCGCACATCTCGTCCGGGGCGGGCGCCGTCGCGCTGCCGACGGCGACGCTAGCACGAGGCCCGGCCAGCGGCCTCAGCCGACGTGGCGAGGAACGTTTCGGGTGAACTCGATGAAGTCGGCCCAGGCCCCAGGGGCGAAGGCGAGTTGAGGGCCGGACTTGTCCTTGGAGTCGCGGACGTGGATTGTGCCCTCGGCGTGAGCGATCTCGATGCACGAGCCGCCCTCGCTCCCGCTGTGGCTGGACTTACGCCAAGTCAACTCGCTACTCACTGGTCCTCCACCAACGCGTTGATGAACTCGGCCGACTTCTCCCGAGTGAGAGCCTGCCGAAGGATCCTTTCATGGCGTTGACTCAGGAACTGCACCTTGTCGGTGTCCGCGTGGAGCATCCCGGCTGCTTGGCCCTCCTCGTAGGCGAGCCGCTCGTGTTCCGGCAAGTCCAGGAGAACGAACGGTCCTTCCAAGCCAGGGTGGAAACCGACCGAGGGAACGATCTGGATGGCCACGTTGCGCTGCCTGCCGATGACGAGGAGGTGCAGCAACTGCTCGACGTGGGCTTCCTCCGTGCTGAGTCGGCGGTGGAGGACGTTCTCCTCGATCACGAAGTTGAACGCCTTGCTCTGGACCTTCAGCAACTCCTGACGCTCAAGGCGAGCGGCCACCCGTACCGCAACGGTCTCGTCGTCCAGCGGGGGCCAGCGTCCGTCGATGACGGTCTTGGCTGTTGCGGCGGTCTGTAGCAAGCCAGGGAAGAGCTGGTTCTCGTACCAGTTGATGACCACCGCCTCCCCTTCGTTGCGAATGTAGTCCTCAGCGAATCGCGGATACTTCTCGGGCTTCAAGTAGTCCGCCCCTGCCAGCAGGATTCCCTTCGCGCCGCACATCTCGTCCGCCACCTGCAGCAGGTGCAGCGACGGCTTGCGCCGCCCGGCCTCCATCGATCGCAGGCTCTCGTAGCTGTAGCCGGCCTCGGTCGCCAGGGCCTCGCGAGTGACTCCGGCGCGAGCGCGCCAGAGCTTGATCTGGTCGCCGCAGTACTGCCATGACATCGGCGGCGGCGTGGCGGACGAGGACGCGTTCATCGCTGACCCCCCAGGTCACTCGGTGTGGGTTCCGACGCTACGTCCGCACAGGCCTCGGGGGTATGCGAATTGACCTAAACCGTCCTTGCGGGTGACCCCAGCAGGTGCGCCAGTCCGTCGGCCAGGCCGCCGCGCCAGCAGGCGTAGTCGTGGCCGCCGTTGAACTCCTGGTAGTGGAGGTCGTAGCCGCGGGCGGTGAGGACGTCGCGCAGGTGGCGGTTCTGGGTGAGCAGCATCCATTCCTGGAGGCCGACCTCGACGTAGAACCGGGCCTCGCGTCGCGGTTCGGCGGCGAAGCGGCGGGTCAGCCATTCGCTGCCCTCGTCGAACTCCGTCTCGTCCGGCCACCAGAAGGAGCCGGACTGGGAGAGCGCGTTGCCGAAGCGCTCGGGGCGCCGGTAGGCGGCGAAGGCGGCGGTGAGGCCGCCCGCGCTCTGGCCGGCGATGACGGTCCGGCGCGGGTCGTCGGTGGCGCCGAACTCTTCGGCGGCCCAGGGGAGGAGGCGGTCGGCGAGGAGGTCGACGAAGGCCGGGTTGCAGCTCAGGTCGTCGGGGCGGCCGGGCCCCATGGTGTGCAACAGGAGGGCGATCGTGGGCGGGATGGCGCCGTCGGCGGTCAGGTTGTCGAGGGTGTCGCCGACGGACAGCACCTCGCCCCACATTTCGCCGTCGAGCACCACCGCCACCGGGTACGGGCCGAGGCCAGGGTCGTGCCCGGCCGGGAGGTGGACGTCCACCCGCCGGCCGGCCACCGTGCGGGGGATCGTCCGCCCGCGCGGCACGCCCGCGCGCCGCCGGACGTACGGCTGGGCGGGGGCCTCCGGCAGGCTGAGCACCGAGGAGGGGTGGCGTCCGTCGCGGGCGGGGAGGCGGGGATCGGTGTCGTGCGGGTCGGGGCGGGCGTGGTCGAGGACGTGCAGCCAGTCGGCCCGGGTGGTGCCGGGGGTGTCGCCCTGGAACGGGTGGAACTGGTAGGAGGCGCGGTGGTCGGCGCGCAGCCGGTGGGTTAGTTCCCATCGGCCGTTCTGACGCACCATCAAGTGTGGTGCCAGGTCACCGGCGTGCCGGTCCTTGTCGGTGACGGTGTGGACCAAGGCGAGTACGCCGTCGCATTCCTGTGCGGTGGAGACGAGGGTGACCAGTCGGTACGCGGGGTCGTCCGGGTCGGTGGCGATGAGGGGAAAGTTGTTCAAGGTCCGTACTCCTCAGTCAGGTTGAGCGGCGCCCGAGCAGCACCCAGAGCAGGAAGGGGCCGCCGAGCACGGTGGTGACGATGCCGACGGGGATCTCCACCCCGCCGATCAGCACCCGTCCGAGGGTGTCGGCGAGCACGACGAGCAGGGCGCCGGTGAGCGCGGAGCCGAGCACCGGCACCCGGGTCGGTCCGGCGAGCCGGGCGGCGAGCACGGGTGCGGCGAGGGCGACGAAGCCGACCGGTCCGCAGATCCCGACGGCGAGCCCGGCGAGGGCGACGGCGAGCAGCAGGCAGGCGAGCCGGACCCGCCCGGGGTCGACGCCGAGCGAGGCGGCCACGCTGTCGTCGAAGCGCAGCACCGCCAGCCGCCGGGCCACCACCAGGGCGGTCGGCACCAGGACGGCGAGTCCGATGAGTGCGGGCGTGGCGATGGCGTAGTCCCGGCCGTTGAGGCTGCCGGAGGTCCAGACGTACAGCGAGCCGGCGGAGTTGAGCGAGCGCCGGGCGAGGGCGACCTGGATGACGGCCGAGGCGAGCGCCGACATGGCGAGTCCGACGACCAGCACCCGGTAGCCGCGGGCGCCGAGCCCGCCGGAGACAAGGGTGACGACCAGGACGGCGGCCAGGGCGCCGAGCGGTCCGGCCCACCAGGCGCCGAAGGTGCCGGAGGCGGTGGCGGAGATCAGTACGGCGGCGGTGGCGCCGTCGTTGACGCCGAGGAGTTCGGGGGTGGCGAGCCGGTTGCGGGCCAGGGTCTGGGTGAGGCAGCCGGCGAGTCCGAGGGCGGCTCCGGCGGCGAGTCCGGCGACGATCCGGCCGAGGCGGAACTTCTGCACCAGCAGGACGTCCAGCCGTTCGCCGTAGCCGAACACGGCCTGGAAGGTCGTGCCGAGGCCGAGTTTGCTCTGTCCGGCGTGCGCGGAGACGACCACGACGGCGAGCAGGGCGGCGGCCAGGCCGAGTCCGGCGAGCAGCGGCCGGCGCGGCACCAGCAGGGACCAGGCGCCGTACCGCAGGGCCGGGTCCGGCCGCGTCGGGCGCGGTTCGGCGCGCTGGACGGGCGGGGCCTCGGTGTCGGGGTCGCCGATCGCCAGGGCGGCGGAGCGGCGGGAGCGGACGATGGCGATCAGCGCGGGGGCGCCGACCAGGGCGACGATCACCGAGACCGGCGCCTCGAAGGGCCGGGCGACCACCCGGGCGAGCACGTCCGCGCCGGTGAGCACGGCGGCGCCGAACAGCCCGGCGAACAGGGTGAGTCGGCCGATCCGGGGCCCGGCGAGGGCGCGGGCCAGGAAGCCGGCGAGCAGGCCGAGGAAGGAGATCGGCCCGGCCAGGGCGACGGCCGAGGCGGTGAGCAGGGTGACGGCGGCGGCGACGGCGGCGCGGGTGGCGCCGGGGCGGTGGCCGAGGCCGCGGGCGAGGTCGTCGCCGAGGGCGAGGGCGGTGAGCGGCCGGGTGGTGAGCAGGGCGAGCAGGAAGCCGGCGCCGAGGACGGGGGCGAGTTGGCCCAGGGTCGTCCAGCCTTCCACCCCGGCCAGTGAGCCGAGTACCCAGACCCGGTAACGGTCGTACGCCTCGGGTGAGTTGACGATGAGCACGCCGGTGATGCCGCCGAAGGTCGCGCCGACGGCGGAGCCGCCGAGGACCAGGCGCATGGGGGAGCCGCCGCCCCGGCTGCCGGCGATCAGCAGGACCAGGGTGCTGGCGAGGACGGCGCCGCCGAAGGCGAAGGCGAGGTAACCGTAGGAGGTCTGCACGCCGAGCACGGCGATGCCGAGGACGACGCCGAGCGAGGCGCCCGCGTTGACGCCGAGCAGGCCGGTCTCGGCCAGCGGGTTGCGGGTGACCGACTGGAGCTGGGCGCCGGCGACACCGAGGGCGGCGCCGACCAGCAGCGCCGTGAGGGTGCGGGGCAGCCGCAACTCGCTGACGACGAGGGCGAGTCGGCTGTCGGCGCGGGCGCCGCCGCGGTCGAGCAGGTAGTCCAGGACCCGTCCCGGCCCGACCTCGCCGGCGCCGACCGAGAGCGAGAGCGCGGTGAGCGCGAGCAGCACCGCGACCGCCCCGGCGGCGACCGGCCAGGCGCTGTCCCGGAGGGGGCGGGCCGGTGGGGGAGGGGCGCCGGGTGCGGTGACGGCGGGCGCTTCGGGGGCGCCCACTTGCGACGATGTCATAAGGTAAGGCTAACCTAATGGCCGGAGCGTCCCGCCGGCACCGCCGTCGTGCCGGGCTGCCCGGACGCCCCCAACTCCCGTACCACCCCCGCCCCGGAGGCACCCATGCCGTACGCCCAGAGCCCGCTCCACCCCGTCCGCCGCCGCGCGGCCCGGGCGCTGGCCGTCACCGGGGCGGCCGCCCTCCTGCTCACCGGGTGCGGCTCCTCCGGGTCCTCCTCCAAGTCCGCGGACCCCTCCAACTCCGCGTCCGCCGCCCCGGGCAGCGCGGCGGACGCGGCCAACGGCGGCAAGCGCACCGTCAAGGACGCCACCGGCAAGGCCGTCGAGGTCCCCGCCGAGCCCAAGCGGATCGTCACCCTCACCCAGGAGGACCTCGACGCGGTGCTCGCCCTCGGCCTCAAGCCGGCCGGCATCACCAACGGCCAGGGGCTCAACGAGCCGCCCGCATACCTCAAGGACAAGGTCCAGGGCGTGCCGGTGGTCGGCAACCTGCTCCAGCCCGTGATGGACAAGGTGATCGCCGCCAAGCCCGACCTCATCCTGGCCGGGGACATGCAGGACGAGCAGGTGCTCAAGCAGCTGCGCGAGATCACCCCCGCCACCCTGGTCACCATGGCGCCCACCGACGACTGGAAGCTCGCCTTCCGGGGCATCGGCAACGCCGTCAACAAGCTCGACCAGGCCACCAAGGTGATCGACGACTACCAGGCCAAGGCCACCAAGGCCGGTGCCGACCTCGGCAAGAACAAGGGCGCCGCCGTCTCCATCGTCCGCTGGAACCCCACCGGCCCCAGCTGGATGGAGAAGAAGCAGTTCGCGAGCGGCGTCGCCCTCGACATGGGCCTCACCCGCCCGGCCGCCCAGGACAAGGACGGCAACGCCCACAGCCCGGCACTCAGCCTGGAGAAGCTCGCCGAGATCGACGGCGACTGGCTGTTCCTGTCCACCCTCACCGACGACGGCAAGGCCGCCCTCAAGGACGTCCAGTCCAAGCCCGCCTACCAGCAGTTGAACGCGGTGAAGAACAACCACGCCGTCACCGTGGACGGTTCGGTCTGGTCCACCCGGGGCGGCCCGCTGGCGGCCGACGTCGTCATCGGCGACCTCGGCAAGGCCCTGTCCGGTTCCTGAGCGCGCGGAACCGGGGGGCCGAGAGATGGAGTTGACGATCCAGGGCGTCACCGCCGGGTACCGCCCCGGCCGCCCGGTGCTCGGCGGCATCGACCTCACCGTGCCCGCCGGGCAGGTGGTGGCGGTGGTCGGCCCGAACGGCTGCGGCAAGTCCACCCTGCTGCGGGCGGTGGCCCGGCTGCACAGGCCGGACGGCGGGCGGATCCTGGTCGGCGGCGAGGACATCTGGCGGTTGAGCCCGCGCCGGGCCGCCCACCGGGTCGCGCTGCTCCCGCAGAGCCCGCAGGCCCCCGAGGCGGTCACCGTGGCCGGCCTGGTCCGCTACGGGCGCCACCCGCACCAGGGACTGTTCCGCCAGTGGTCGGCCGACGACGAGCGGCTCACCGCCGAGGCCCTGCGCGCCACCGGCGTCGACGCCCTCGCCGACCGCCGCCTCGACCAGCTCTCCGGCGGCCAGCGGCAGCGCTGCTGGCTCGCCATGGTGCTCGCCCAGGACGCCCCGGTGGTGCTGCTGGACGAGCCGACCAGCGCGCTCGACCTCGGCCACGCGGTGGAGGTGCTGGAACTGGTCCGCACGGTCGCGGCCGGCGGGCGCACGGTGGTGATGGTGCTGCACGACCTCGCGGCCGCCGCCCGCTACGCCGACCTGCTGGTAGCCCTGCGGGACGGCGCGGTGGTGGCCTGCGGGCCGCCCCGGGAGGTGGTGGACGCGCCGCTGGTGCGGGCGCTGTACGACATCGACAGCCACGTCCTGGCGGCCCCGGACGACGGCGCCCCGGTCATCGTCCCGCGGGCGCCGGCGGGCTGAGGGGGCGGGACCGGGATCGGTCGGTTGGTCGGCCGGTCGCCAGGTCGCCAAGTCGCTGGGTCGGTGGGCCCGCTGGTCGGTCGGCTGCGAAGGCGGCGTCACCCCGTGCGGGGGTGGCGCCGCCTCCGCGCGTTCCGGGGCTGCCCTGCGTACCCGATCGACCACCCGTTCGAGTGGTTTCAACTCGTCCGCTCCCCGGCCGTCTCCCCCCGCCCGTCGCGTTGTCAGTGACCCTCGCTACGTTCCTCGCATCGCTGGTCAGCGGGGCGATCCGAACGACGTTCCCCGGTGGGAGGAGTACGGCTGTGGCATGGGTGGAAACGGGCGCGGGAGGGTACCGCGTCACGCTCGACGGAGAGGGCCGGGTGGTGTGCCGCAACGCGGCGGGCCGCCCCCTCAAGTCCGTCCCGTCGAAGCTCGGTGACGATCCGGTGGTCGCCCAGCTCAAGCAACTCGCCGAATGGCTCGCCGCGCACGAGCGGCGCTGCCAGGAGGACGTCGAGCGGTGGATGGTGCGCTCGCTGCCGGTCCCCGCCGCCGTGCTCGCCGCCGTCTGGCCCGACGAGGCCTGGCAGTCCGTCCTGCGGGACGTCGTGGTCACCGGCGCGGACGGCGCCGTGGCCGGCTTCCTGCGCGACGCCGACGCCGAGCGCGGCCTCGGCCTGGTCGACCTCGACGGCGACACCGTGCGCCTGACCGACGGCCAGGTGCTGATACCCCACCCGGTGCTCCTCCCGGACCTCGACGACCTGCGCGAGTTCGCCGTCGAACTCGGCGTCTCCCAGCGCGTCCAGCAGCTCTACCGCGAGGTCTGGCACCGCCCCGAGGAGCCGGCCGCGGGCACCGAGGTCCACACCTACGCCGGCGGCCGCTACCGCGAACTGCGCGAGCTGGTCGGGCGCTGCACCCGGCTCGGCTGCCGGGTCCGCGGTGGCTCCGCCGTCCAGCCGATCACCGAGGGCGGCCGCACCGTCGAGGCCCGGGTCTGGGTCGGCGACTACTACGAGTACGACGCCTGCGAGACGGGCGCGCTCAGCTGGGCCGGCCCCGACGGCCGGTCCCTGCCGCTCGCCGAGGTCGGACCGGTCGCCTGGTCCGAGGGCATGAGGATGGCCGCCGCGCTCCACGCGGGCCGCACGATCGAAGGGGAGGACGCCGCATGACCACCGGCCCGATGACCACCACCGTCCCGCAGCAGCGCGCCGCGGAGCCCGAGGCGCTGCTCGACGCCGGCGCCGTCCTGCCGCCCGGCACCCTGGCCGACGCCGGCCGCCCCGACAGCGCCGCCGACGTGCTGACCGCGCGCGGCTACACCCACCCCGCCCTCGACGGCCGCCGGATCGTCCGACTGGTCCCCGGCGCGCTCGGCCCCGCCGAGGACCTCGCCCTGGACTTCCTCGGCCTCGCCCCCGAGGGCGCGCCCGCCGAGGTCGGCCAGGTCCGCCAGGAGGCGCTCGGCTTCCCGGCCTGGGCACTCGTCCACGACCCGGCCAACGGGCACCACGCGCTCGCCCTGGTCAAGGAGCTGGAGCGGCTGGCCCGCCAGGCCCGGTCCAAGCCCGGCGCCGCCAAGGACGGCTTCGACGAACTCGCCACCCGGCTCGGCCGCGCCGTCCCGCACTTCCTGCCCACCTTCTGCGAGGAGGTCGGCCGGATCTTCCTCACCCACGGCAACCAGACCTACGCCGCCGCCTGGTTCGGCAAGGCCCGCGAGGCCGAGCGCACCCACAACCTGGCCGTCGACGAGGAGCGGCTGCGCGCCGTCTTCCTGGAGTTCGCCCTGGCCGGCGCGCTCACCGTCAAGTCCCTGCGCCAGTACGTCAAGGAGCTCGCCCGGCGGCTCGACCCGCAGACCGCCTGGCTGCGCTTCCGCCAGCTGTGCACCGAGCGCTCCGCGGCCGGCATGGCCCCGTACGCCGGGGTCGCCGAGGACGCCCGCGCGCTGATCCGGGCCGCCGGGCTGGACCGCGCCGAGCACGAACGGGCGCTGCTCGCCGAGCTGTTGGAGTCCCCGGCGGTCAACCGGGCGCCCGCCGCGTTCTGGAAGTCCTGGCACGGCGCCCTGGTCGAGCTCGGCAGCGGCGACGCCGCCGTCCGCACCCGGCTGCTGGAACTGATGCCCGACCCGGCCGTCGACGCCGCCGACGCCACCGCCCAGGACGCCGCCTGGCTGGCCGTCCTCGCCGCCACCGGCGCCGAGGACCTGCTCACCGGCCCGCGCGCCGAGGGCGCCGAGCCCGCCGCGCAGTGGTTGCGGCGCTGGTGCGACCACCTCGGCCGCGGCTGGCGCAACCGGCCCGGCTGCCCGGCCACCCTCGCGCTGACCGGCCGGATGGTCGAGCGGCTGCGCGCCGACGCCGTCCCGGTCGACCTCTTCACCGGCATCAGCGGCAGCCTCACCCGGATCGACGTGCTGGAGCTCCTGCTGGCCGAGGGCATCCCGGTGGCCGACCCGCCGGCCGGCCTGGGCTTCGACCTGCGCGAGTGGGTCACCCAGAGCGGCCCGGCCGCCGCCGGCGCTCCGACCGGCGCTCCGACCGACGGGGCCAGGACCATCGGCGGCTCGCTCGCCGCCGTCGCCGCCGACGCACGCTTCCGGCCGCTGCTGCGCCGCTCCGCCCCCGGCGCCTGGGCGCAGGCCGTCGAACACCGCTGCGCCGCACTCCCGCTGCTGAACGAGCTGTTCCGGGAGTGGGCCGAGGAGCGCGCCGAGGAACTCACCGCCGTCCGCGGCCTGGCCGGCGCCGTCGACCTGGTCCGCTCGCTGACCCCGCACCGCACCGCCCTCCGCACGGTCGCCCCGGCCGCCGCCGAGAAGATCGCCGCGCTCGACGTCGCCGGGCTGCTCGCCGGCGCCCTCGCCGCCGGGATCCTGGACGAACTCGGCTGGCCCGCCCTGGAGGAGGCACTCGGCAGGCTCGCCGACCCGCCCGCCGCCGACGCCCTCCCGGACACCGCCCCCGGCCACCGCCCCCGCGGCCTGAACGACCTGACCATCGAGGACGCCTGGCCGTACCTCGTCCTCGCCCGCCACGACCGGGCCCTCGTGGTCGGCCCGGACGGCATCCTGCTGGAGCACACCCTGCGGGTGCCCCCGCTGCCGGGCGTGCGCAACCGGCCCCGGCTGCGCCTGGTCGACGGCGAACTCCTCGTCGTCTGGTACGAGGGCAACGCACAGAAGGCCTACTGGTCCGGCCGACCGGACCAGACCTTCGAACTGACCGGCCGCACCATCGCCGGCTACTACTACGGCGAACGCCACCCGGACGACACCTCCCTCCCGCTGCCCGGCGGCGGCCGCACCACCGGCGCCCGCCCGCTGCACCCCGGCGACACCCGGCTGCCCGAGGAGCACCCCGTCCTCGGCGACGGCACCGGGTACTGGACGCTGCGCCACGCCCCGGACGGCACCCCCGTCCTGCGTGAACTCGACCCGGCCACCGGCACCCTGGGCCGGGCCGCCGAACCGCCGATGATCGCCGCCACCGCCGCCGCCGGCCGGCTCGTCATCGGCAGCACCGGCCTGCTGCCGCTGCAGCCCGGCCTGGAGGGCACCCCGCTGGGTACCGACGGCACCGTGCTCGGCAGCTGGGTCCGGCACGACCCCGGGCGCGCCGTCACCACCTTCACCGCCGACGGGCAGCGCATCGTCCTGCCGCTGAACGACCGCAGCGACACCCACATCCTCCCGGTCGGCCGGCTCGCCCTGCCCGGCGCGCGGGGCCCGGTGGTCAGCCGCACCGGCGAGTTCCTCGACCTCGGCCTGCCCGACCTCGCCGACCGCTCCGACCGCACCGCCGACCTGCGCTCCTGCCGGTCGGGCGAGCTCTCCGCCGCCGGCACCGCCCTGGTCCCGCCGTACGACCACTGGCACGCCCTGCGGCCCCGCGACGAGGCCGGCTCCCGGGTGCTGCGCGCCCTGACCGCCGAGCAGGCCGCCCGGCTGGTCGACCTCGCCTGGCCGGTCGACGCCGAGCCCGTCCCCGCGGACGAGCAGCGCTGGATCACCGTCCAGGGCGTACGGCGCCCGCTCGCCCAGCGCGGCGAGGCCCGCAACAGCCTGCCGGTCGAGGCGGTCGGCGCCGCCCTGCCCGCGATCACCCACCCGCTGCTGCTGGCCGGCGTCGCCGGGTTCGCCCGCACCGCCGCCGACCTGCTCGACCGGATCGCCCGGTTCCTCCCGCAGCCGGAGGCCGAGCGGCCCAGCAAGGCCGAGGCCGCCGAGTGGCGCCCCGAGCACGGCCGCGACCACCAGCTGCGCGACGCCGTCAGCGCCGTCCTGCCCGGGACCCCGGGCCTGGGCAACAACTGGGGCGACTCCGAGCAGTACTGGGTGCTCAACAACCTGCGCGCCGTCACCGCCGCGTTCGCGGCCCCGACCGCCGCGGGTGCCGCGGCCGTCCCGACCGCCCCGACCGCGGAGGGGGGCGAGGGCTGGACCGCCCAGGGCACCGTCACCCTGCGCGGCGGCGAGGCCCACCACGGCTGGCGGAACCTGCTCGGCCGGGTGGACGTCCTCGCCCACGCCATCGCCAACCCGCTCACCCCGCCGGCGCACCGCTCCACCCTGGTCCTGCTGCTCGGCGAGCTCACCAAGGGCCCGCTCGCCGACCGCGGCGCCACCCTGCGCGAGGTCGTCCTCGCCGAGACGGACGAGCGCGCCAAGGGCCGACGCCCGGAGGCCTACCGCCAGGGCGAGGTGCTCCGCCGCGGCGACCGCACCGTGGTGATCCTCGACTACCGCCACCAGCAGGAGGACGGAACGGCGCACTGGCGGGCCGTCGACCACGACCCGAGCGGCGAGTTCGGCCCCGTCGCCCACTTCACCACCCTGGAGGAGCGCCGCACCGAGGAGCGGGTGAACACCGCCTGGACCGAGAAGTTCCAGCGGGTCGCCGCCCTGCACGGCAGCGTCCCCTGGCAGCCCGAACAGGCCGCCGCCTTCGCCGATCTCACCGGCATCGGCACCGCCCGCGCCACCCTGCTGCTCTGCCCGCCCCCCGGCCTCCTGCACTGGGGCAACGTCGAGGTGCCCGCCGAACACGGCCTCAAGACCGCCGAGGTCAGGGCCGCCCAGGCCTGGCTGCGCAACCACGACCACCACGCGATCGCCGACGTCTGGGGCGCCCTGCTGCCTCTCGACGACCCGGAGCGGCTGTGGACGGAGGGCCTCGACACCGCCGCCGCGGCCGAGGCCTGGATCCGGCACTTCGGACGCCTCGTCACCCTCCCCGAGGACGCCCTGGCCGGCGTCCAGGGCGTGCCCATCGGCACCATCGAGGAACTGCTCAACCCCGGCCGGACGCCCTGGCTCACCCGCACCACCACCTACCGGCTGACCACCGGCAGCCGCGCCGCGCTCCAACTGGAGCCCGCGGACGTGACCGCCGGCCCCGGCCCCGGCACCCTCCCGGGGGCGATCGACGCCCTGCGCTGGCTCGGCTACCACCTGCCCGCCGACAGCCCGCTGCGCCCGCTGCTGCCCACGGCCGCCGCCGCGCTGCGCACCCGGCTCGCCGACCCCGAGCTGCTGCTCGGATTCGGCCTGGTCAGCACCACCCAGGGCACCTCGGTGTCGACCGTCCTGCGCGCACACTTCGGCCTGCCCGCCGAGGGCGGAGCCGACCCGGACGGCCTGGTCCGCTGCGGTCCGGCCGTCGTCCTCAGCCCCTACCGCACCGAGTACGAGCAGATCTGGCTGCGCCCCGCCGGCCTCACCGGCCCGGACGACCCGCTGATCGACCTGCTCATCGGGCTGAGCGACGGCCACTGGTTCGGCACCGACCTGGCCGCCGTCCGGTCCGTCCTGGGCGGTGAACCGGAACGCCTGGCCGCGAGCGCCGCAGCCGTGCCGGCCACCGACGAGGGCCCGGCCTGGCTGCAGAACCCGCAGCTCAGCGCCCCCGAGCTGGTCGCCGAGGCGGCCCGCACCCACGGCCTGGGCGAGGACGCGGCCGCGCTCTACCTCCAGCTGCTCGCCCTGCCCGACCCGACGGACCGCAACGCCGCCCGCTGGACGGGCTGGAAGCCCGCCCGACTCAAGCGCGCCCGTGCCGAACTCGCCGCCCGCGCCGAACTCGCTGCCGGCGCACTGGTGCTGGAGGCCAAGCGGGCCCGGGCCGGCCGCAGCCTCTTCCTGCCCGGCGGCTGGCAGGAGGCCAAGTCCCCCGCCCTGCCGGCGGAGACCTGGAAGGCCGCCCTGTACCAACTGTCCGCCCACCGGCCGGTGCTGCCGCACCTGCCCGTGCCCGAACTGTTCGCCCGCGCCTGGCAGCGCACCCTCGACGGCGACGCCCCCGGCTACGAAGAGCTCCAGACCAGCAAGCGCAGGAAGGCCCGCCGATGAGCGCCACCGAGACCACCGCCTCCGAGACCACCGCCACCGGGACCACCGCCACCGACTCCTCGGTGCGGCAGATCGTCCCGCCCGAGGAGAAGCACGCCGCCGAACTGGAGTTCCTCGCCGCCCACGACAGCGGCCCGCGCCCGCCCGGCTGGCACCTCACCCCGCGCGCCGTGGTCACCTTCGTCATGGGCAGCGGCGGCGAGAAGCTCAAGGCCGGACGCCGCAGCCTGGCCATCGAGCCCAAGTTCGTCGGCGAGCGCGCCCTGGTCGAGCGCTGCGTCGTCACCCTCGCCGGGGAGCGCGGCCTGCTCCTCGTCGGCGAACCCGGCACCGCAAAGTCGATGCTCTCCGAACTGCTCGCCGCCGCCGTCTGCGGGACCAGCGCGCTCACCGTCCAGGGCACCGCCGGCACCACCGAGGACCAGCTCAAGTACGGCTGGAACTACGCCCTGCTGCTCGCCAAGGGCCCCAGCCGCGAAGCCCTCGTCCCCTCCCCGGTGCTCACCGCGATGACCACCGGGGCCGTCGCCCGGGTCGAGGAGGTCACCCGCTGCCTGCCCGAGGTGCAGGACGCCCTCGTCTCCCTGCTCTCCGAACGGCGCATCGCCGTACCCGAGTTGGCCGGCACCCCGGACGGCCAGCTGCACGCCGCGGCCGGCTTCACCCTGATCGCCACCGCCAACCTGCGGGACAAGGGCGTCAGCGAGATGTCCGCCGCCCTCAAGCGGCGGTTCAACTTCGAGACGGTCGGCCCGATCGGCAGCCTGGCCGCCGAGGTCGAGCTGGTCCGCCGCCAGTCGACCGTCGCCGTCGCCCGGGCCGGCGCCGGCTACGCCGTGGACGACGCCGTCCTGGAGGCCCTGGTCACCGCCTTCCGCGACCTGCGCACCGGCCGCTCCACCGAGGGCTGGGAGGTTGAACGCCCCTCCACGGTGATGAGCACCGCCGAAGCCGTCTCCGTCGCCACCGCACTCGGCGTCACCGCCGCCTACCTGCCGGACGGCGGCGACCTCCTCGGCCGGCTCCCCGGCCAACTCCTCGGCGTGGTCCGCAAGGACGACCCGGCGGACGCGGCCCGGCTGCTCGGCTACTGGGACGGCCCGGTCCGCCGCCGGGCCGAACAGGGCGCCGCCACCTGGCGCACCCTGTGGGACCTCCGCCCGGCGCTGGAGGCCTGACGATGACGAGCAGCGCGGTGAGGACCACCACCCCGGACGCCCCGGACGCCCCGGCCGTCCGCCCCGGCCCCGGTGCCGAACGCGGCCCCGGTACCGATCCCGGTGCCGACCTCGGCACGGCCCCCGGTACCGACCCCGGCACCGACCTCGCGGTCCGTGCCGAGACGGGCCGTGCCGAGACGGTCCGCGCCGAGACGGCCCGGCTGGCCGGCTCCGGCACCGACCGTCCCGGGCCCTACCTGATCGGTGTGCGCCACCACGCGCCCTCCCTCAGTGCGGTCCTCCCCGCGCTGCTCGACGCCGCCCGGCCCGAGGCCGTCCTGGTCGAACTGCCCGCCGAGTTCCAGCCCTGGCTCGACCACCTCGCCGACGAGGCCACCGAGGCCCCCGTCGCCCTCGCCGCCGCCCCGGCCGGCGGGGATGACACGGACGGGGACGACGCGGGCGCGGCCCCCGGCGGGCTCGCCTTCTACCCCTTCGCCGACTTCTCCCCGGAACTCGTCGCCCTGCGCTGGGCCCGGCGCAACGGCGTCGAAGCCATCGCCTGCGACCTCCCGCTCGCCCACCGCACCGGCCCCGCCGGCCCGCGCGGCCGCCGCCCCGCGGCCGGCCCCGACACCCCCGGCGTGGCCGACGCGCTGCGCCACCGCCTCACCGGCCGCGCCACCGACGACGACCTCTGGGACCGCCTCGTCGAGACCGCCGCCCCCGGCTCGGGCCCGGAGGCCGTCCGGCGCGCCGCCCTCCTGGTCGGCTGGGCCCTGCGCCACGACGCCGGGACCGGCCCCGGCGTCGACCCGTACGACCTGCGCCGCGAAGCCTGGATGCGCGCCCGCATCCGGGCCGCCTCGGCGGGCGGACGCCGGACCGCCGTGGTCGTCGGCGCCTTCCACGCCCCCGCCCTGCTCGACGGGCCCACCGCCCCCGAGGAGCCGCCCCGCCCCGACGAACCCGGGCACGTGCTCTCCCTCATCCCGTACACCTACCCGCTGCTCGACGCCCGCTCCGGCTACCCGGCCGGCATCCGCGACCCCGAATGGCAGCACACCGTCCTCGACGCCGGCGGCGACCCCGAGCGCCTCGACGAGGCGCTCACCACCACCGCCGTCCGGATCTGCGCCGCCCTGCGTGCCCAGGACCACCCCTCCGGTCCCGCCGACGCCCGCGAGATCGTCCGCCTGGCCGGCGACCTCGCCCGACTGCGCGGCCACGCCGCCCCCGGCCGCGGCGAACTCGTCGAAGCCGTCCAGTCCGTGCTCGCCCAGGGCGAGCCCCTCGGCCGCGGCCGGGCCGTCGCGCGCGCCCTCGAACAGGTCCTGGTCGGCACCCGCACCGGGCGCCCCACCCCCGCCGCCCCGCGCAGCGGCCTCGGCCCCGCCGTCGAAACCCTGCTCGCCGACCTGGGCCTCCCCGGCCCCACCGACCCGGGCCCGCGCGAACTGCGCCTCGACCCGCTGCGCAGCCCCCTCGACCGCCGCCGCGAGATCCTCCTCCACCGCCTCACCGCCTGCGGCGTCCCCTACGCCGACCCCGTCCCCACCACCGGCCCCGGCGGCACCGAAACCCTCGGCACCCGCTGGCGCCTGCACTGGACCCCCACCGTCACGGCCCTCCTCACCGTCGCCGGCACCCGAGGCGTCACCCCCGCCCAAGCCGCCGAGGGCGCTCTCCGCAGCCGCCTCCCCGACGACCCCACCCCGCGCGAGATCATCGACGGCCTCACCGCCGCCGCCTCCTGCGCCCTCCCCACTCTCACCTCCACCCTCCTCACCCGACTCACCACCACCCTCCCCACCAGCGCCACCCTCCCCGACCTCCTCGCCGCCCTCGCCCTCCTCGACCGCCTCACCGCCGGCCACCTCCCGGTCACGGCCACCGGGGAAGCACCTGCGGGTGCGGCCGGTGCGGGCCGGGCACCGGAGGCCTCGACTGTCGCGGCGGAGTCAACGAGTCCGGCCTCCAAGGGTGTTGACAGTCGGACCGGCCCCGGACTGCCGCTGCGGGCGGCGACGGAGCTGTTGACCGCCGTGGCGGTGCGGCAGGTGGAGGGGTTGGGGGGTTCGGACGATCCTGAGGATGCGCGGGCGCTGGTGGAACTGGCCCGGCGGGCGGACCGGCTGGGCGGGGTGCGGTTGGGGTACGCGCTGGGGGAACTCGCCGAGCGGGGGAGTCCGTTGGTGCGGGGCGCGGCCGGGGCGGTGCGGGTGCTGCTCGGGCAGGAGCCCGCGGAGGTGTTCGGCGGGCGGGCCGCGTCCTGGGTGGACGGGGCGACCGACGTGCGGGCGCGGCAGGTGCTCGGACGGCTGCTGGTCGGGTTGCTGACCGCTGCCGAGGGCCTGTTCGACAGTGCGCCCGAGGCGCTCGAACCGGTGCTGGAACGGGTCGGTTCGCTCTCGGACGCCGCCTTCCTGGACCGGCTGCCCGTGCTGCGCGGTGGCTTCGACACGCTCAGCCCGGCCGCCCGTGACCGGCTGCTGGTCTCCGTCGAGGACCGCCTGGGCACCCGCCTGGCGGCCCTGCCGGAGCAGACCGACCCCGCTCTGGTGGCCCGTTGGGTCCGCGCGGACCTGGCGGCCCGCCGGGTGCTCGCCGGGAGAGGCCTGCTGCCGGCCGCTCCCCGGACCGCCGACCAGGTATCGGAGTCCGCGCCCGCGCCCGCGCCCGGGTCCGAGCCCGGGCCCGCGACGGCGACCGGCCCGGTGCCGTCCCCGTCGCCCGTTCCCGGGCGCGTCCTCACACCCGCCGAGCGCTGGCGCCTGCTGCTGGGCCGCCCGGGCACGGGCGGCCTGTCCGGCCGCAGCGCCCGACTCGCCACCGCGCTGGACGAGTTGTACGGCAGCGGCCACGGCGAGGGCTCCGGCCCCGGCCTGGATGACCGGGGTGGCAGGGGCGGCAGCAGGGGCGGCCGCGAGGCGCCGTTCCCCGGAGTGCGGGAGTGGGCAGAGGAGTTGGAGGCCCTGTTCGGTCCGGGCGTACGGGAGGAGGTCCTGGCGGCCGCCGTCGCCCAGGGCCGTACGGACGTGCTGGAGGCGATCGACCCGTCCGCCGTCCGCCCGTCGGTGGACCTGCTGCGCGCGGTGCTGGACCACGCGGGCGGTCTGCCCGAGGCCCGGGTGGCCAAGCTGCGTCCGCTGGTGCGCCGCATGGTGGACGAGTTGAGCCGCGAGCTGGCGACCCGGCTGCGCCCGGCGCTGACCGGGATCAGCGTGCCGCGCCCGTCGCGGCGCCCGGGTGGCGGGCTGGACCTCCACCGGACGATCCGGGCGAACCTGGCCACGGCCCGCCCCGGGCCGGACGGTTCGGGCACCGTGATCGTGCCGGAGCGCCCGGTGTTCCGGACCAGGGCGCGGCAGGCCAACGACTGGCGGCTGATCCTGGTGGTGGACGTGTCGGGGTCGATGGAGGCGTCCACGGTCTGGGCGGCGCTCACCGCCTCGATCCTGGCCGGGGTGCCCTCGTTGAGCACCCACTTCGTGGCCTTCTCCACCGAGGTCCTCGACCTGACGGAGCAGGTGGCGGATCCGTTGAGCCTGCTGCTGGAGGTGAGCGTCGGCGGCGGCACCAGCATCGCGACCGGTCTGCGGTACGCCCGGGAGCTGGTGACGGTGCCGTCGCGGACGCTGATCGCGGTGGTCAGCGACTTCGAGGAGGGCGGCCCGGTCAACGCGCTGGTCGCCGAGACCCGGGCGCTGGTGGACTCCGGCGTGCACCTGCTGGGCTGCGCGGCGCTGGACGACTCCGGGACGGCCCGCTATTCGAAGGCGGTCGCCGGCCAACTGGTCGCGGCCGGGATGCCGGTGGCGGCGCTGAGCCCGCTGGAACTGGCCCGCTGGGTGGGGGAGAAGGTGCGATGAACGCCACGACGCGGACGACGCAGACGGCACATGCCACGAGCAGCTGGCCGGGGGTCCGGCCGGAGGTGGTGGCCGAGGTGGTGTCGGGGCTGAGTGCCCGCCTGCAGAAGCGGTTGGACGGCGCGGCGGCGAAGCTCGCCGAACGGCCGCTCAGCCGGGAGGGCGACGAGTGGCGGGTGCAGGTGGACGAGGAGGTCCTGCTCGTCCTGCACGCCCCGGGCGGGGTGGTGGCCGGCCCGTCCGACGTCCGGTGCGGCTGTCTGCTCGCCCCGGCCTGCGTCCACCGGGCCGCCGCCGTCAGCCTCTGCCCGCTGGCGGAGGCCGAGGCCGAGGTCGAGGCCGACGATCCGAACGTCGGGACCACGCCGGCCGAGGGGCCGGGAACACCGGCCGCGACCGCCACCACAACCCCGCCCGGACCCGAGCCCGGACCCGGACCCGAGTCGGGACCGGAGCCCGAACCCGCCGCCCTCACCCCGGCCGAACGCGACGCCGCCCGGCACCTCCACCGCGCCGCCTGCGCGCTGCTGGCCGCCGGGGTGAGCGGAGCGGGCGCGGTCGCCCAGGCGGAGCTGCTGCGGGCCGGCCACGGGGCGCGGGTCGCGGGGCTGTACCGCCCGGCCGCGGCGGCGGTCGCCGTGGTGACCGGGATCCGGGCGGCGCGTTCCGGTGCGCCCGACCACCGGCTGGCGGACCTGGTGGCGGCGCTGCGCGAGCTGCTCGGTCTCACCACCGCCCTGAACACCCTGACTGCCGCGACCACGCCGACCGCCCCGGTCGCCCCGCTCGCCGCCCCGACCCCGCTCGCCACCCTGCGCGGCACCGCCCGCCAGGCCTACGCCGAGGAGGGCGGCCTGCGGCTGTACGGGCTGTTCGCCGAGCCGGTGCTGACCGCGACCCACGCGGGGGCGGTCAGTTGGGCGGTGGACGCGGGTGGCCGGCTCAGCACGATCGCCGAGGTGACCCCGCACGGCGATGTCACGACCGCCGCCCCGCTGGCCGTCGGCGCGGGCAACCGGACGGTCCGGCTGGGCGATGCGGCGCTGAGCCACCGCCAGTTCAGCCGCGCGGGGCTGGCGGTCCAAGGCGCGACCAGGTCCACCGGTGGGCGGCTGGGCGCGGGTGCCTCGGTACGGGCGGTCCGCGCGGCGGGCGCGGCCTGGACGGCGGAGCCGGTGGCCCGGCTCTGGGCCGAGCCGCCCGCCGCCCAGGTGGCCCGGGCACTGGCGGCGCAGGAGCTGCCGTACGGGAGTCGCCCGGCGGGGAGCGACCTGTTGTTCCTTGACGTCGTCCTGCTGGGCACGGCCCCGACCGGTCCGGGTGGGGCGCTCCAGCTGCTCGCCCGTCCGGTCGGGACCGGCACGGTGGTCGCGCTGCGCCCGGGGCACGAGCACCCCGATCTGGCCTTCCGGGCCAATCTGGCCCTGCTCGCCACGGCCCCGGGCCTTCGGCTGCGGCTGATCGGACGGCTGGAGCGCGCGGACCGTCCGGAACTGCGGGTGCTGGCGATCGGCACGCCTTGGGACGGCTCCGACTACGACGGCCACGGCGGGCACGGCGGCCACGACCGCCTCGCCCTGCCCGCCGACCGGGCGGACCGGGTCAACCTCGGCCTGGAACGCCTGCAGACCGCTGACCTGCCCGCCGGCCCGTCCGCCGGGCCATCCGTTGATCTGCCCGCCGGTCTGCCCGCCGGGCTCCCGGCGGAGCTCCCCACCGGGCCGCCGCTCGGCCCGCCGGTGCACGTGCTCGGCCGCCGGGTGGAGCAGACCGTCACCACCGGCCGGTCCGCGCCGGCGCCCGGCGCGGCCACGGCGGCGGCGGACCGGGCCCTGCTGCGGGCGTCGGGGCTGGCGACCGCCGCCGAGCTGCTGGACGGCCTGCGGGCGGCTGCCGCGGACCAGCGGCGTGACGTGTTCGGCCGGATCGTCGCGGACGACCACGACGCCTTCGCCACCGCCTGGCTGGCCGCCGCCGACTACACCGAGGCGCTGGCGACCGCGCTCTGCTCCGCCTCCTGGAGCGGCGAGCAGGACGACTCGGAGGACGGCTCGGAGTACGAGGCGGAGGACGGGAAGGAGCTGTGAGCCGATTTATTTGCAGAGACCGATAATCGGCGCCGAATGGCATACTTGTACGAGAGGGGACAGCTCAGGACGCACAGGTGAACGTGAAGGGAAGGCGAGCCATGGCCATCCGCGACGACGCGGCCGAGGTCCGGGCCGGTGGCTGGCGGACGCTCGCCGCCCTGCACGGGCTGATCGACGCCGCGCTGGAGAAGGCGCTCCAGGCGGAGCACAAGCTCTCCGTGGTGGAGTACACGGTGCTGGAGGCGCTCTCCCGGCAGGACGGCTGGCACATGCGGATGCAGCAGCTGGCCCGTGCGGCGGCGCTGAGCAGCAGTGCCACCACCCGGCTGGTGAGTCGCCTGGAGGACCGGGGCCTGCTCAGCCGCTACCTCTGTGCGGACGACCGGCGCGGCATCTACACCGAGCTGACCTCCGAGGGCCGCGCTCTGCTGGAGGCCGCCCGCCCGGTGCACGACGCCACCCTGGAGGCGACCCTGGCCCAGGCCGCGGAACTCCCCGAGCTGGCCCCGCTGGTCGACGCGCTCGCCGAGCTCAGCCCGACGAAGGCGTGATCCCGGCCCAGGCGTGACCCAGGCGGCTACCGCCGCCTGGCCGCCTCACCGCTGTCTCAGTGCCGCCTGGCTGCCTCAGTGCCGCCCGACGGCCAGCGCGTTCCGGTGCACCCGGTCGAGCAGGGCGAGCAGCAACTCCTTGCTGGACGCCCGCTCCCGGACGTCGCACAGCACCACCGGCACCTCCGGCCCGAGGTCGAGGGCCCGGCGGACGTCCTCCGGGGTGGCGTCGCGGCGGCCGTGGAAGCAGTTGACCCCGATGGCGAAGGGAATTCCGCGCTGCTCGAAGAAGTCCACGGCGGCGAAGCTGGATTCGAGCCGCCGGGTGTCGGCGAGGATGATCGCGCCGAGGGCGCCGAGGGCGAGGTCGTCCCACATGAACCAGAACCGGAACTGCCCGGGCGTACCGAAGAGGTAGAGCACCAGGTCCTCGCGGACGGTGATCCGCCCGAAGTCCATCGCCACCGTGGTGGTGGACTTGCCCTGGACGCCTTCGAGGCTGTCGACCCCGATGCTGGCGCGGGTCATCCGCTCCTCGGTCTGCAGCGGTTCGATCTCGCTGACCGAGCCGACCATGGTGGTCTTCCCGACGCCGAAGCCGCCGGCGACGAGGATCTTGACCGCGCCCGGCACCAGGCTCTGGGTCGTCAATTCGGGTCTCCTGGAAGGGAACTGTGGGGATGCTGCGGGTGCGGTGGACGCGGCGGATGCCACGGAGCGGCAGCCGGTCAGAGCCTGCGGACGCCCTCGATCACGGCCTGGATCAGGGAGATGTCCGGTGCCTCGGCGAGCTGGACCGGGGCCCGGGTGAGGATCAGCCGGGCCTCCGCCAGGTCGTCCAGCAGCACCTTGACCACGCTCACCGGCAGGTCCATGGTGGCCGCGATCTCGGCCACGGCCAGCGGGCGTTCGCGGCACAGGTCGAGGATCGTGGCCGGTTCGGGGGTCAGTCGGCTGGTGTCGGTGCGCGGGTCGGCGGTGACCACCAGGGTGATCAGCGCGAAGCCGTCACGGACCGGGCCGGTGCGCCCGTTGGTGATCGCGTAGGGGCGGACCAGGTGGCCGGCGTCCTTGTCGTAGAACCAGCCCTCGTCGGCGTCGGCGCTGGTCACGCACCGCCACCCGGGCCGGGCCGGCCCGCGTCGCTGCGCGGCGCCGCGGTGAGGTACTGGCCGACCTGCTTGACCAGCATGTTGATCTCGTAGGCCATCAGTCCGGCGTCCACCTGCTCGCTGGTGAGGACGGCGAGCCGGGCGCCCTGTCCGGCGGTGGTGACGAACAGGAAGAGCTGGTCCATCTCGACCACGGTCTGCCGGACCCGTCCGCCGTTGAAGCGGTGTCCGGCGCCGCGGGCCAGGCTCTGCAGGCCGGAGGCGACGGCGGAGAGGTGCTCGGCGTCGGCCCGGTCGAGGCCCTGGGACGTGCCGACCAGCAGTCCGTCCTCGGAGAGGACGATGGCGTGCCGGGTCTCGGGTACCCGCGCCACCAGCTGGTCCAGCAGCCAGTTGAGGTCGCGCTGGGTCTCGGTGTGCTGCGTCATCACTGCTGTTCCTTGGCTTCCTGAACGGCGGGGGCTTCCGCGGGGCCCTCGGGGGCGGAAGGTGCGGCCGGGTTGGGGGCGATGGCGGGCGCGTCCGGTCCGGTACCGGTCGCGCGGGCGCTGCGGGTGCCGCGCTGGATGGCGGCCATGGTGGCGCGGGACCGCGTCGGCGAGGGGTCGTCGGCCTCGCCGAACCGGGGGCCGGCCGGGGCGGTGCGGGCCCCGTACGGCGAGGACGGCGCGGACGGTGCGGACGGCGGCATCATGGTGCCGGGCGCGTTGGCCTCGCGGAGCTGCTCGGCGAGGCTGGCGTTGCGGACCCGCTGCGGCAGGATGCGCGGGGTGCGCAGTTCGCCGTCCGGGCCGTGCTCCACGCTGTCCTCCTGCGGGCGTTCGTGGGTGGGCGTCGACCGGTCGGCGGGCACCCCGTCGAGACCGCCCGCCGAGTCCACTACCGCAGGATCGACGACGGCAGGATCGACGACGGCCGGGTCCGCATGCCCGGGGGTCGCGCCGGCGCCCGGGTCGAGTTGCGCGGCGAGCTGCGCGGCGAGTTCCGCCGACGGCCCGGTGGGCAGGTCGTACGGGCGCGGCAGCACGGGCCGGGGGACCACCACAGCCCCGGGCAGCCCGGGGATCTCGGCACCGACCGTCAGCCCGGCGTTGTCGAGGACGGGCCCGCCGTCCTCACCGTCGGGCCGCGCGAACTCCTGAGGAGCGAACTCCTGCGCCCCGAAGCCCTGTTGGCCGAACTCCTGCGGTCCGAACCCCTGCGGTCCGAACTCCTGCCGCGCGAGCAGCTCACCGAGGATCACCCCGCCGTCGGCCCCGCCGCCTGCCGGCTCCGTCGGCGCCGTCGGCACCGCCGGGGAACCGACCCCACCGGCCCCGCCGAAGCCACCGGCCCCGTCGACCCCGCCCGAGGTGCTGCTCGTCAGCCCGTCGAGCACCCCCGCCAGCGCGCCGGACAGCTCGTCGTCGACCACGCCGAAGTCGCCCTCGGACGGCCGCGGTTCGGGCACCGGGGTCCGGGTGACCCGCGCGCCGGACGGCAGCCCGGGCACCGCGGCCGGCTGCTCGGCCTGCTCCAGCAGCACCGAGGGCACCAGCACCACGGCCCGGGTTCCGCCGTACGGCGAGGGCCGCAGGGTGACCTGGATGTCGTGCCGGGCGGCGAGCCGGGCGACGACGAACAGGCCGAGCCGCAGGTCGTCGCCGAGTGCGGAGACGTCCAGCTCGGGCGGGTTGGCCAGGTACTCGTTGAGCCGCTCGTACTCCTCCTCGGTCATGCCGAGGCCGCGGTCCTCGACCTCGACCGCCAGGCCCTTGGGGACCTCCTGGGCCGAGACCTGCACCTGGGTGTACGGCGGGGAGAAGGTGGTGCCGTTCTCGATCAGCTCGGCGATCAGGTGGATCACGTCGGCGACGGCCTGCCCGCTGAGCGAGGCGCGCGGCACGCCCTGGACGACGACCCGGGCGTAGTTCTCGGTCTCGGAGACGGCGCTGCGCAGCACGTTGACCACGGGCACGGCGTTGCGCCAGCGCCGGGCGGGCAGTGCGCCGCCGAGGATGACCAGGTTCTCGGCGTTGCGCCGCATCCGGGTGGCCAGGTGGTCGACGGCGAACAGTTCGCGCAGCAGCTCGGGTTCCTCGTGCTCGCGCTCCAGCGCGTCGAGCATGCTGATCTGCCGGTGGATCAGGATCTGGGTGCGGCGGGCGATGTTGAGGAAGACCTTCTTCGTCCCCTCACGGCCCTGGGCCTGGTGGACGATGGCGGCGACGGCGGCCTGCCGGACGGCGGCCAGGCCGTCGGAGGTCTGCTGGACCTCGTCGCCGACCCGCCGGGACGGCGCCCAGGTGGGCGGGGTGGGCACCGGCTCCCCGGCGCGCAGCCGGCCGACGATCTCGGGGATCTCGTGCTGGGCGAGCGCGAAGGTGTCGCCGCGCAGCCCGGAGAGCCGGGCGGACAGCGACCGGGCGGCCCGGATGCCGCGGATCAGGCTGACCAGCAGCACCAGGGCGACGGCGGCGGTGCCGGCCAGCAGCGCGGTGCGGTTCGCGGTGTCGCGCAGCAGGTAGGCGGCGTAGCCCCAGGCGGCGGCGAGGCCCAGGCTGGGGACCAGCACGAGGGCGAGGAGCGAGCTGCGGAGGGAGCCGGACCGGCCGGCGCGGTGGCCCGTGCGGGGGGCCGATATGCCTGGCATCTGATTCCTTGTTGCAGGGCCGAGTTGCAGGCCGGGTCTCGGGTCCGGACGGTGGGTCGGCCCGAGCGGCCCGGACCGGGCGTCAGGGCGCCGAGGCCCGGGGTCGCCGGACGGGGTGACGCGGTGTCACCGTCCGTGCGGGTGCAGCTCGGCCGCCGACGGCAGGAAACCTATCAGTCCCAGGTGGCCCCATCGCAACATCAACTGACGATATGTGAACGGGTGATGGCAGGAACGGCCAGTTCCGGTCGGAGTGTTCGCCGACGGAACGTCGCAGCTCAGTGCGGTCGGTGCGGAGCGGGAACGGCTCCTCGGGAGGCCGGTGGGCCTCCCGAGGAGCCGTCAGGAGCAGGTCAAATCGTCGTCATACCGAAAGTTCGCCACCCATCCGGGCGGCGGCTGCGGATCCGGCGCTCCCGCCGCGCGGCTCGGTCCTCCGCGCGGATCACCCCGCCGTGTGGCTCACCCCGCCGCGGAGAGCGGCACCACGCGAGCGCCCCGAACGCCCCGGACTCCGCGCGGGCTGTACCCGTACAGCTCCTCCGCCGGGGAGACCCCGGCGGCGCGGGCGGCCCCGGAGGCCCCGGACTCCAGCGCGTTGAGCTCGGTCCACGCCCAGCTCGCCAGGTCGGCCAGCTCGGCCGACCACTGCTTGCCGTAGGTGCCCGCCGCGACCTGTCCGAGCCGCAGCTTCTGCACGTCCGAGGTGCCGGCCGGGGCGTAGATGTGGGTGGCGTCCCGCAGGTAGCGGATGATGTTGTGCTCCTCCTGGGTGCCGCGCGCCGCGAAGATCTCCATCGCCTGACGTGCCGAGTCCATCGCGTACTCGGTGTTGATCAGCTTGGCGTTCATCAGCTCGGCGTCGCAGGCCTTGCCGTGGTCGAGCAGGTGCGAGGCGTGGTACGCGGCCAACTTGGCCGTCATCAGCCGGGACTGCATCTCGCCGAGCTTGAGGGCGATGCTGTTCAGCTGGTTGACCGGCTTGCCGTAGAGCACCCGCTCCTCGGCGTAGCGCACCGTGTCCTCCACCACGGCGACGTGGATGCCGAGCGCGACGGCGCCCAGGTTCAGCCGGCCGTACAGGGTGGAGGAGGAGTAGGCGACGTCGAGGCCCTGCCCCTCCTCGGCGAGCCGGTTGCCGACCGGGACGCGGCAGTCCTCGAAGACGAGCTCGCCGAAGCTGAACCCGTGCAGGCCGCCCTGGGTGCCGACGGTGCCGGTGCGGAACCCGGGCCGGTCGCTCTCGACCAGGAAGGCGGACAGCCCCTTGCTGCCCCGGCCGGTACGGAAGACCACGCCGTGGACGTCGCCGATGTGCGAGTTGCCGACGAACACCTTGCGGCCGTTCAGCACGTACTCGTCACCCTCGCGACGCGCGGTGCCGCCCATGCCGAGCACATGGCCGCCGGACTCCGGCTCGGTGACCGCGATCGTCGGCAGGCACTCCCCGGAGGCGAACTTCGGCAGCCACGCGCGGCGTTGGGCGTCCGAACCGAAGTGGATGACCTTGGCGACGCCGAGCTGGGAGGCCTGTGCCATCGCGCCCATCGCACCGCTGACCCGCGCCAGCTCCTCGACGATCACGGTCTTGGCGAGGTGTCCCAGGCCCAGGCCGCCGAACTCGCGCGGGATCGTGACGCCGATCCAGCCGCGGCGGGCGATCTCCCGCGAGAGCTCGAACTCGATCTCCCGGTCGGCCTCCATCCGGGCCACCTGAGGACGCACCTCCTTCTCCGCGAACTCACGCACCTCGGCCCGGAGGCTCTCGTGTCGTTCGTCGGTGAAGTAGTCCATCGCCATGCTTGGTCCTCTCATTCCGGTGGGTGTCGTGCCTCCCGTTCATGCCGTAGATGCCGCTCCGGCCGCTCCCCCTGAGGGTTCGGGTGGGGGTGTGGAGGTGTGGCGGTGCCGATCGCTTCCAAGCCATCGGTGTACGCGGACCTAGGGGCGGCGCTCCCGTGGGGCCCGGGGAACTACCGTCCGTGTCTTCGGCAGGGCTCATTGTCATATGGGCACATGGGATCCATACATAGTGGATCTTGGAATGGCGGGATTCGGCCCGTCCGCTTGGGGGCGGGTTTTGCCAGGGGGTCGGGAGGGGATTGACCTTCCCCCCTCGACCGGAGCGCCCGTGGTCGCTCACATGCTGCTTTGACTGTCCATCAGCAACGTCGGTGGCCGGTACCGGTAGCACCGCGGCGCCCGGATGTCTGATTACATGTGCGCCATGACTGATGTGATGAGCACTCAAGGCCAGTTCCCGAGTGCTGCCGGGGAATCCGAGCGGACCCGCAGGCTGCGCAGCCTGGGTCTCAACGAACCCTCCGCGGACGAGGCCTTCGACCGCTTCGCCCACCTGGCAGCCAGCATCACCCGCGCTCCCATCGCGATGGTCAACTTCATCAACGACGAGCGCCAGATGTTCCGGGGGCTCTACATTCCGCCAAATTCCTCCGACCTGGCGGCCGAAGAAGGCGCGTCCTGGGCGGATCGGGGCATCGCCTTCGACCTCCCCACCCGACAGATGCCGATGAGTCACGGTTTCTGCCCGCACGTGGTCGCCCAGCGCTCACCCCTCGCACTGGACGACATCCTCGCCTACCCCCGGTTCGCCGGTAACCCGGTCGTGGACGAACTCGGCGTCCGGGCCTACCTCGGCGCCCCGCTCGTGGACGACACCAACACCGTCATCGGCACCGTCTGCGTCCTCGACCGGGAACCCCGGCAGTGGGGACGCGAGCGGCTGCGCGACATCCAGCACCTCGCCGAGGCGCTGCTCTCCGAGATCCGGCTGCGCGACAACCTGCTCGCCCAGCAGCAGGAGATGTTCGCCGCCTTCGACGGCTCCCCGTTCCCCATCATGCTGACCGACGGCCCCGGCCAGGAGATCCGCTACGCCAACGCCCAGCACGCCGACACCTTCGGCGCCCCGGTGGCGTACGGCTCGATCGGCACCGCCTACCCCCAGCTCGGCGCGGCCGGCCTCCAGCAGGCCGTCGCGGAGGCCTTCCACACCGGACGGGCCACCGTCCTCAACGACGTCCGGATCCAGTCCGGCCGTCCCGAGGCACAGCGCATCCAGCAGATCTTCAGCTTCACCTGCACCCCGCTGCGGACCGCGCGCACCGGCCAGGTCAACGGCGTCCTCACCGTCGGCATGGACGTCACCGCCCAGTCCCGCACCGAGGAGGAACTCGGCACCCTGGCGGCCCTCCTGGTCGACCGGCTCCAGCAGAACGGCGCGGCCACCGCGACCGGCCGACCGGGCATCGCCGGCGGCACCGGACTCGTCCTGCCGAGCTGAGCGGCCGACCGCCGCTCGTGCGCGGCAGCACGGCGCCCGGGCGCAACCGGCCACCGCACCAACCGCACCACTCGAATCAACGGCACCACCCGCACTGCCCACCACTGTGGCGGGGCGCCTCTCACCCCCGAGGAGAGGCTCCCCGCCACAGTGCTGTCCCGGCCGGGCCCGCCGTCCCGGCCGGGCCGCAACCAGCGAGCCGCCGTCCGCCGCCGGTCCGCCGGTGGTAGGCATGGGCCGCATGGACTGGATGGACTGGTTCGCCGCCCCCGACTACTGGCTGAGCCGACTGCTCGTCCAACGCCTGCTCGCCGGCCTCTACCTGATCGGATTCCTCAACGCGGCCGCGCAGTTCCGCGCCCTCATCGGCACCGACGGCATGCTCCCGGTGCCCCACTTCACCGCCAGGGTCCCGTTCCGCCGCTCGCCCGGCCTCTTCCACCTCCACTACAGCGACCGCTTCTTCACCGCCGTCGCCCTGACCGGCGCCGCACTGGCCGCCGCGGTGGCGGCCGGCCTCGGCGACGCCCTCCCGCTCTGGGCCTCGATCCCCGTGTGGGCGGTGCTCTGGGCCCTCTACCTCTCCATCGTCAACGTCGGGCAGACCTGGTACTCCTTCGGCTGGGAGTCGCTGCTGCTCGAAGCGGGCTCGCTCGCCGCCTTCCTCGGCAACGCCGACACCGCCCCGCCCACCCCCGTGCTCTGGCTGATGCGCTGGCTGGTCTTCCGGGTCGAGTTCGGCGCCGGGCTGATCAAGCTGCGCGGGGACAGCTGCTGGCGCGACCTGACCTGCCTGCACTACCACCACGAGACCCAGCCCATGCCCGGACCGCTCAGCTGGTTCTTCCACCACCTGCCCGACCCGCTGCACCGGGTCGAGGTGGCGGCCAACCACGTCGTCCAACTCCTCGTCCCGATCGGCCTGCTGCTCCCGCAGCCCGTCGCGAGCTACGCCGCCTGCGCCGTGATCGCCACCCAGCTGTGGCTGATCGCCTCCGGCAACTTCGCGTGGCTCAACTGGCTGACCGTCGTGCTCACGCTCGCCGCCGTCGAACCGGCCCGCCTCGGCCTGCCCGTCCGCGCCCACACCGTCCCCGGCGCCCCCGTCTGGTACCAGGCGGTGGTCATCGCGGTCACCGCCGCCGTCCTCGTGCTCAGCTACTGGCCGGTGCGCAACCTGCTCTCCCGGGGCCAGGTGATGAATCGCTCCTTCAACCGGCTGCACCTCGTCAACACCTACGGCGCCTTCGGCAGCGTCAACCGCCTGCGCCGGGAGGTCGTCGTCGAGGGCACCGACGAGGCCGTCGTCACCCCGCACACCGTCTGGCGCGAGTACGGCTTCAAGGGCAAACCCGGCGACGTGCGCCGCCTCCCGCGCCAGTACGCCCCCTACCACCTGCGCCTGGACTGGCTGATGTGGTTCGCCGGCATCTCGCCCGCCTACGCCCGGCCCTGGTTCCTGCCCTTCGTCGCCCGCCTGCTGGCCGGCGACCGGGCGACACTGCGGCTGCTGCGCCACAACCCCTTCCCCGACGCCCCGCCGACCCACGTCCGGGCGACCCTCCACCTCTACCGGTTCACCGGATGGCGCGAACTGCGCGAAACCGGCGCCTGGTGGCACCGCACCGCGCTCCACGCCTACCTCGCGCCGGTCGACCTGGCCGCCCTCGGCCGGGCCGGCCACCACCCGCCGCCCACCCGGCCCGGCCGCGGCCTGCGCACCGTCCCGCTCGACCGGCTCCGACGGTCCGCTCCACCCGAGCCGGGCCCGCCCCGGACGGAGCACCCCGGCCACCCGTCCGGACCAGCACCGGGCCACCCGGGTGGCCCTCCCGAGTAGCGGCCAGGCGGGCGGTACGGCATACGACACCAGTCCGTCCGGCGGTGGGTGCGTGCAAGGCTCGAACGGGCACCCGTATTCTGGGCCTCCACAACCGGCGGCCCGACCCGCACGCCCCCCGGTCCCGCCCCAGGGGCCCCGTGCACCCGGGCCGCCGCCGCCCCCTCGCCGTCAGCCCCGCCGTCGTCGCCCAGAACCGGACCTCACATGACAGTGCTTCACTCGCGCAACGCCGACGCAGCCGACCCGGCGGACGTCGCCGACGCCGCAGACGTCAAGGACCCCCAGGACGCCGCTGCGGAGCCCGACCTCCGCGAGGACCTCGGCCGCTACGCCGAACTCGGGGCCTTCACGCTCAGCGCCGACACCCACGCCTGGTACGCGGCCGTCGACACCGTCGCCACCCCCGAGGACGCCCGCGCCGCCTCCACCGCGCTCGCCGAACTCCGCGGCAGCGACCTCCAGCAGACCTGGGAAGCCGTCACCGCGATGGCCGCCGAGGTCAAGCTGGACGAGCCCGACACCGTGGCCAAGACCGCGCTGCTGGTCGAGATGCTCCAGCGGGTCCGCCGCACCTCCACCACCCTCACCGACGCCGCGTACGACGCCGACCTCGTCGCCCTCGCCGCCGCCACCGCGGACAGCACCTGGCGCCGCGAGAACGGCGTCAAGCTGTCCTGGCTGCGCGGCCGCTCGCTGCGCAAGCAGGCCGCCGCCCTCGCCCACGACCGCAAGGTCCGCCGCGAGGACCTGCACGAGGCGCTCACCTCCGCCGAGATCGAGCGCCGCGCCTGGGCCGCCGTCGCCCCCGCCGGCACCCTCCCGCGCGTGCCCGCCGACGGCGGCCTGGTCGAGCGCACCGCCCAGGCCTTCGAGCCGATCAACACCGGCCTGCGCGGCCTCGCCCGACTGCTGCCCGAGCACGACCTCGACGGGCTGGCCTTCGCGGAACTGGCCGACCTGGTCGAACGTCTCGCCGCCGACGAGGGCACCCTCTACCGCCTGCCCACCATCCGCGGCCTGCGCGCCACCCTGGAGGAGGCCGGCCTCGCCGACCTGCTCGCCGAACTCACGGCCGCCAAGGCCGACCGCCGCGCCGCCGAGGCCGCGTACGCGGCGCGGCAGGCGCTCGCGGGCGGGCAGCGGGACGGGCTGGCGGGGTCGTCGGCCGCGGAGCCGGTCGTCGCGGAGCCGGCTGCCGAGGAGACGGACACCGAGCTGCCCGAGGCCGAGGTTGAGGCCCAGGTCGACGCCGACGCCGACCTCTCGGCGGAGGCCGCGGACGGGCTCCGGACCGAGGCGGACGTCGAGGCCGAGGGCGTCGAGACTGCGTCCGGCTCGGACGTGGACTCCGTCGAGGCCGAGCCGGCTGCGGTGGAGGAGGAGAAGGAGGAGGCCCCGGTCGCCGTGGTCTCCCTCCCGGCGCCCTCCCCGGCCGCTGACGACCTGGTGGCCGCCGCCACCGCCGCCCTGGCCGAGGCCGCAACGGCGGACGAGGTCGCGGAGGAGGCGGACGAGGCGAAGGCCGAGTCGGTCGAGATCGAGGAGCCTGCCGCCGAGGTCGAGGTCACTGTCGAGGTCACTGTCGAGGCCGAGGTTGAGGTCGAGGCAGAGGTTGAGGCCGTCGAGGAGGCTCCGGCCGTAGTCGCCGAGGTGCCCGCCGCTGAGGTCGAGCCCGAGCCCGAGCTCGCCGTCGAGGAGCCGGCTGCCGAGCCGGAGGCCGTGGTCGAGGCCCCTGCCGTCGAGGCCGTCGCTGACGTCGAGGTCGAGCCGACGGTCGAGCCCGAGGTCGTCGCCGAGGTGGCCCCTGTGGTCGAGGCCGAGGTTGAGCCCGAGCCCGAGCCGGCCGTCGAGGCCGAGCCCGAGCCCGAGCCCGAGCCCGAGCCCGTCGCCGAGGCGGCCACCGGCCGTCCCGCGAAGCCGGACTTCACCCCCGGCCGCCCCGTGACCGCCTACTCGGCGGACGAGCTGCTCGCCGTCGTCCGCTGGATCGACGGTGACGGCACCGGGCGGAGCGACGAGGAGCTGCTCCGCGCGGCGATGAAGGAGCTGGGCTTCGCCCGCCTCGGCCCCCGGATCAAGGAGGCGCTGGGCGCCGCCGTCACCGCCGCGCGCGGCTGACGTCCGGGCGGCAGCCGGACACGCAGGGCCCGGGACGCGATCGCGTCCCGGGCCCTGTGCCGTGTCTGTCGGTCCTGCTGCGAAGGGGCGGTCAGCCCGCCTTGTTCCAGGGCTGGCTGGCCATCAGCGCCTTCACGTTGGCGACGTACTTCGGGTTCGGTATGTCGAGGCTGCCGACGACCTCGCCCGAGGTGGGGTCGGTGACGGTGGTGTAGTGCACGTTGCCCGCGCCCGCGTTGTACGCGGAGATGACCAGGTCGAGCAGCGGTGTCTTGCCGGTGCCCGGGTCGGGGGAGAGGTCGTACTTGCCGCCGAAGGAGGAGTCGCCGTAGTAGGCGACCAGCCAGTCGATCAGCTGGGTGCCGAGCTGGACGTTCCCGGTGAGGGTCTTGGGGTCGGAGCTGGTGCCGTACTTGCCGTTCATCCAGCTGACGGTGTTGGGCATGACCTGCATGGTGCCGATCCCGCCGTCGCAGGCGAGGATGCCGGACTGCCAGCCGCTCTCCTGCCAGGCGATCGCCTTGACCAGGTTGACCGGCAGCGGCGGGAGCTTGTCGGTGCCGCCCGAGCTGAGGTTGAGCACCCGGGACTGGCCGGCGGCCGTCGTGAGCGCCGCGGCGACCGCAGGCTTGGCCTCGTCCGGCTGGGGCTTGCTGGGCTGGCAGCCGCTCTGCGCCGGGGGCACGTGGCCGGCGGGCGGCGCGGGCGGTGCCGGGAGGGCGACGGCGCCGGGCTTGGCGGTCGGTACGGGCGCCGGGATGGCGGGCTTCTCGACCGGCGGCTGGGTGGCGGGAGCGCCGGCCGCGGTGCCGCCGCTGCCCTTGGCGTTTCCGCTCTGGGCGTTGCCGCTCTGGGCGGTGGGCGAAGCCTTTGCGGCCTTGCTCGGGCCGGCACTCGGGCTGTGCGAGGCGTCGGGGCTCGCGGAGGCGGAGGTGCTCGGCGTCGGGGTGGTGCTCGCGGACGGGCTCGCGCTCGACGTGTCGGTCGGCGTGGCGGAGGCCGCGGTGAGGGTGGTGCCGGATCCGGCGCTCGGGTGCTTGTCACCGCTCTCGGTGCCGCAGCCCGCCAGGACGGCGGTCGACACGGCGACGGCCGACACCAGGACGGTGGCCCGCCGGGTGGTGCGCAACTTCATTGGTGGTCCCCCCACTCGTCGCCGGTGATCCCGTGAACCCGGCGAGTGGCGGTCATCCTATGGTGCGGTCGTCTCCCCCTGGACGAACGGGTGCTCGATCGCCCGCCGGAGGACGGCCGGGGCCTCCGCGAGCGAGGGCCCGTACCAGGTCAGGTGCCGTCCGCCGACCAGCGCGACCGGGATGCCGGGGAACGCCTCCGGGCCGTCCTCGGCGGTGAAGCGGTACGGCTCGTCCGGCAGCACCACCAGGTCCGGCCGGTCGGCGAGCAGTTCGGGCAGCGGCACGGCCGGGTAGCGCTCGGGGTGCTCGGCGTGGACGAGCCGCAGGCCGAGGCGGCCCAGCAGGTCCCCGGCGAAGGTGTCGCGGCCGAGCACCATCCACGGGCGGCGCCAGATCGGCACGACCGCCCGCGGGCCGAGGTCACCGCTCGGCCGGACGTCCCGCCACGCCTCCTCCGCCTCGTCCAGCCAGGCCGGGCGCGGCAGTCGGCAGGCGACGGTGAGCAGCCGGTCCAGCGAGCGGAAGGCGTCGTCCAGGGTGCGGATGTCGGTGACCCACACCGGAACCCCGGCCGCCCGCAGCGCCTCCAGGTCGGGGCGGCGGTTCTCCTCGTCGTTGGCGATCACGAGGTCCGGGCCGAGCGCGAGGACGCCCGGTACGTCCGGGTTCTTGGTGCCGCCGATCCGGGTGACGGCGAGCTCGGCGGGGTGGCTGCACCAGTCGGTGGCGCCGACCAGCAGGCCGGGCGCGGTGGCGGCGACAGCCTCGGTCAGCGAGGGCACCAGCGAGACCACCCGGCGGGGCGGCAGCGGCCCGAGCCGTACGGGCAGGCCGAGGTCGTCGCGCGGGTCGGTGAGGTCTGCCACCCGGCCACCCTATGCGCGACCACTGGCTACGGGGGCCTCCGGAAGCTCCGGAAGTCCCGGGAACCCGGTGCGGGCCCCGCCCGACTACCTGGTCCGGGTCCGCAGCGCGGGCCCTCAGCACGATCACCGACCAGGAGAGTCCTCATGCGCCCTCGCGTCGTCTGCGGTATCGCGGCCGCCGTCGCCCTGTTCGCCACGGCCTGCGGAAGCGGCGGTGGCGGGAACGGTGGCGGTGGCAGCGCCGCCCTCACCGCCCAGGCCACCCCCGCCGGGGCCGCCTACCCCGTCACGGTCGCCGACTGCGCGGGCAAGGAGACGACCATAGCCAAGGCCCCGACGAAGATCGTCACCAGCAACGCGTCGAGCCTGGAGCTGCTGCTCCAACTCGGCGCGGGCGACCGGGTGATCGGCACCGGCTTCCCGCCCGGCAAGGGCACCCTGCCGGCCGCGCTCGCCGAGCAGGGCGCCAAGGTCCCGGCGCTCGGCGACAAGACCATCCCCAAGGAGAAGCTCCTCGGCTCCGGAGCCGACCTCTACGTCGACACCTTCGGCGCGATGCCGATGATGGGCGGCGGCGCCACCGGGCCCAGCGAGGCCGAGTACGCCGCGGCCGGCATCCAGCACGTCTACCTGCTCTCCACCGCCTGCGCCGGCACCCCGAAGGCCGCCAAGGCGCCGCGCACCGACCTCGCCGGGATCGAGGAGGACATCCGCCGCCTCGGCGCCGTCACCGGGACCGGCGCCCGGGCCGAGGAACTCGTCACCGGGATGGAGAAGCAGATCGGCGGGGTCCGCACCGCGCTCGCCGCCGTCCCGGAGGACAAGCGGCCGAGCTACTTCGTCTTCGACTTCGACGCCGGGACCAAGCAGCCGGTCGCGGTCTGCGGCCGGCAGGTGGCCAACGCCGTCATCACCCAGGCCGGTGCCCGCAACGTCTTCGCCGACTGCGACGCCGACTTCAAGCCCGGCTCCTGGGAGGACGTGGTGGCCAAGAACCCCGACTGGATCCAGCTCGCCGTGCGCAACCGCGGCAGCGAGGAGGCCACCCGCAAGGCCTTCGATGACGCCGAGGCGTTCCTGCGCGGCTTCCCGGCGACCCAGGGCCTCAAGGCCGTCCAGGAGGGGCACTTCGTCCGGCTCGGCTCCGAGGTGACCACCATCGCGGGAGTGCGCAACGCCGACGCCGTCCGGCAGATCGCCGCCACCGTGCACCCCGACCTCGTCAAGAACGGGCAGTAGGCGGTGACTTCGGCCGACCTCGCCGAGGCCCCGGACAACCGGAGCCCGGACGGCCATGGTTCGGACAGCCGCCGTCCGGACAGCCGGAGCCCGGACCACGGGAGCCCGGACAGCCGGCGCCCGGCCCGCACCCTGCGGGCCGGTCCGCTGGCCGCCGCGCTCGCCGCCGCCCTGGTGCTCGCGCTGACCGCCGCCGTCTCGCTCGGCTCGGTGGACATCCCGCCCGGCGAGGTCTGGTCGGTGGTCGCCCACCACCTCACCGGCCGGGCCCCCGAGCCCGGCACCCGCGACCTCATCGTCTGGCAACTACGCGTCCCACGAGCCCTGTTGGCGGCCGTGGTGGGCGCCGGACTCGGCCTGGTCGGCACCGCCGTCCAGGCCCTGGTCCGCAACCCGCTCGCCGACCCCTACCTGCTCGGCATCTCCTCCGGAGCCTCCCTCGGAGCGGTCGCCACCCTCGTCCTCGGCACCGCCTTCGGGCTCGAACTCTCCCTCGGCAGCGGGCTCGGCCTCACCGTCTCCCTGGCCGCCTTCGCCGGGGCGCTCGCCGCGTTCTCCCTGGTCTGGCTGATGGCCCGGCGCGGCGGCGGCTTCTCCCCCCTGCGCCTGGTGCTGGCCGGCATCGGCATCGCCCAGTTCCTCGGCGGCATCACCAGCTACCTCGTCCTGCAGACCAGCGACGAACAGCAGACCCGGGGCGTGCTGTTCTGGCTGATGGGCAGCCTCGGCGGCGCCGTCTGGGCCCAACTCGCCGTCCCCGTCGCCGCCGTGGCACTCGGCCTGGCCCTGCTCCAGGCGCGGGCCCGCGGGCTCAACGCGATGCTGATGGGGGACGAGACGGCCGCCGGACTCGGTGTGGACGTCACCCGGCTGCGCCGCGAGGTCTTCGTCGTCACCAGCGTCCTCACCGGGGTGCTGGTCGCCGTCTCCGGGGCGATCGGCTTCGTCGGGCTGATGGTCCCGCACGTCTGCCGGCTGCTCGTCGGCGGCGACCACCGACGCCTGCTGCCGCTGTCCGCCCTGACCGGGGCCGTGCTCCTGGTCGTCGTCGACACCGTGGCCCGCACCGCCCTGGACGGCCAGGAACTGCCGATCGGCGTGGTCACCGCCGTACTCGGCGCCCCCACCCTGCTCTACCTGCTGGACCGACGACTGGAGCGCAGTTGAGGATCGCCGTCGAGGACCTGAGCGTCGCCCTGGCCGGGCGCACCGTGGTGGCCGGAGTCCACCTGGTCGCCGAGGAGGGCGAGATCGCCGGACTGGTCGGGCCCAACGGCAGCGGCAAGTCCAGCCTGCTGCGCACCGTCTACCGGCACCTGCGGCCCAGCGCCGGCCGGGTCCTGCTGGCCGGGCGGGACCTGGCGGAGCTGCGGCCCGCCGAGTCCGCCCGGCACATCGGGGCGCTGCCCCAGGAGCGCGGCGGGGACTTCGAGTTGAGCGTGCGCGAGGTGGTCGCGATGGGCCGCACCCCGTACAAGCGGGCCTTCGCGGCCGACGACCCCGAGGACCGCCGGATCACCGCCGAGGCCCTGCACCGGGTCGGCATGTCCGGGGCCGCCGACCGCCGCTTCGCCCAGCTCTCCGGCGGCGAACGGCAGCGGGTGCTGCTCGCCCGCGCGCTCGCCCAGCAGCCGGACGTCCTGGTGCTGGACGAGCCGACCAACCACCTGGACGTCCGCCACCAGGTCGAACTCCTCGCCCTGCTGCGGGAGCAGCGCCGCACCACCCTGGTCGCGCTGCACGACCTCAACGCCGCCGCCTCGGTCTGCGACCGGCTGCACGTGCTGCACCGCGGCGCCCTGGTGGCCTCCGGGGCGCCGCGCGAGGTGCTGACGGCGGAGCTGCTGGCCGAGGTCTTCGGCGTCCGGGCCGCGGTGGTCGAACACCCGCTGACCGGTGACCCGTTGATCGCCTTCGACCACCGCGCCCCGGCCGACGCCGACCCGGCCGGTGCCGCGTCGGCCGGGGCGGCCGGGTCGGCACCCGCCGGTTCCGTCGTGCCGCGGCGGTCCGGGGCTCAGGGCCTGGCCGGGTAGCCCTCGTAGTGGGGGGGGCCGGCCCCGCGCCCCGCCCCCCCGCCCCCCCCCCCGGGCCCCCCCCTTGGCCGCCCCAACCCCCCCCCCCCCCCCCCCGGGGGGCCCCCCCCCCCCCCCGGCCGGCACCCTGCGGCGGCGGG